>CAZSOU010000143.1:0-4729 GCA_964608595.1 uncultured Rhodanobacteraceae bacterium | reverse complement strand
CCAGGCCCCATTGCTTGCGCGTGTAGTTGAGGAAAAACTTCTCGTACAGGTCGCGGCCCACCGAGTTCAGTACCACGTCCTCGCTGGTCAACACCGGATCGCGCGGCTCGCGCACACGCTCGAAGAATGCCGCCGCACCAGCCTCATCCAAATCCAAATCATACAGCCGGTTCAGCGTGTCGCGATTGATGGGGAACGGATACAGCGTGCCATTCACCATGCCGCGCACGCGATGTTCGTACGGTCGCCATTCGGTGAAACGCGACAGGTACGTAAAAATGCGTTCGGCGTTGGTGTGGAAGATGTGTGGACCGTAGCGGTGCACCAGCACGCCATGCGCATCCTGCTCGTCATAGGCGTTGCCGGCGATGTGTGGGCGCTTGTCGATGACATGCACGTGTTGGCCGGCATCGGCCAGTTCGCGGGCCATGACACTACCGGCATAGCCGGCGCCTATGATGAGTGTAGGTAATGACATGGTTTTACCAAAAAGATACCGATATTAAATCTACATCTACGGTTTTGTTAACGCCTGTCAAAGTAATCCAAAAAATAGGTACAGGATATTCGTACTGATTTTCAAGCAGACCACTCTGATTCTTGGACAAGGCGCATTGCTGCATCGCTCAGTAATAGGATGTTATAAAGGTTGAATGGATGTTTTGCGTTAATCGCCTTGTCAATGAGCGTTGACATATCTGTTCGATGCAATTTCTGCAATTTACGATTAGTGGTGTCTACAATGGCAACACTCATACCTTCGAGCGCAAAAATGGTGTCTGCGAATTCATGAGCGCGATGCCCAAGTAATCCAACGTGAAACTCAAATAGTACGGCGAGGCACGAGGTCTTTTCCAACGTCTTCCGCATGCCCATAAAAGCAATGGGCTCGTGACCCTCGATATCCATCTTCACCAGAGTTGGTATGTTTGATAAGTCACCCAATTCATTGGCGATACTATCGACAGTGATTGATGAAACGGAGTCAGGTGATCCCGGCTCAGTAGCCACAACCTTGTTCCATTCACTGCTGGCCATATGTTCAACCTGAAAATACTTGCCGATCTCGCTCGAAGCGGCCGCATTTCTCAGTTGTACTCGTTCGCCTAGGTTGTTGATGGTGATCGTTTCCCGTAGTGTATCAAAGGTGTCCATGGATGCTTCAATCGCCACTATTCTCGATACCGTTGAGTGAGAGCATGCGAGCAGCGTATACATGCCATAGCTGGCTCCCACATCAATAACTTGCCATCCCTTCACGCTTTCTAGTAACGAATCAATTACATGCTGCTCGTAACTTTCATGATGCCAAGTTCCATGAATGCGCCACGAAACATAAACTCGCGCACCGCCTTGATCACGAGCATTTACTTTTACATCATATCCGCGATAGGAAATGCTAAGTCGTCTGCGTGGGCATGTTGATACGATCAGACGGCACAGCTGTCTATCAATCCATTGCTGCATATGAAATGGGATGACATGTTCAAGGGCTTGCAACAGCGATTTCTTGACCGAGAGAGTCGTCAACGCATTCTCCAGAATTGAGTGGTGTGAACCTTTTAGCCCAAGCATGCCACTGAACACGCCACAACGCCATGTCCTAATCTTGCATGGCTCGTGGAGCTACACGGTGTACAGCTGGGGTCCATGGCTAAATGCGGGCCTTAGACAAACCCACCTGCACTGCCGATGTTGTCAGGCAGACTATCAGTGCCGACGGTGGGAGAGTCTTCTTGTTAGTTACTTTATTCTCCATAGGTTATGGCGATGACCTTTGAGGTTCAGCATGGCATCGATGAATCCGGCGAAAAAAGCCTTGAGCTGGGCCATTTTGCGTGGCTCTCTCATCAGAGTAGCGACCATGCGCACAAACGATCCCGGTATGGTTTGGGTAAACAATTTTGTGCCGTAGTACTTACGAGCAATCAGCAATCGATTACGCGTGTCGTAGTATCGTTTCCACGGCGGAAGTTCTAGTGCAGTAAGTATGTAGCCGGGCAGTCTGATTTTGTAAGGTCGCGATTTTGGATGTTCGATATGGCTTTTGCCGGCGACAATGATTTGCGCGCCAGCATTTTGCGCTCGAATGCAGTATTCGACATCATCAGCAGCAATGAAGAAGCCTGGATCAGGCAAGCCAATCTTGTCAACAAGATTTCGGTGGATTAAAAAGCCGAGGAAGGGCAACATTTGGACGTTTGCATGCTCAGGAATATCTTTGACCATACCAGTCGTTTTGGGTATGTGATCCAGCAAAGTCATTAGCCAAGAGGTTTCATTTCCATTTGTAGCAAGCGATCCGTAAATGTTTGCGGGATTGGTTGCGACGCTCATCAGCTCAGCTAGCGCGTCAGGATGGGGTTCCGCATCATCGTCCATCATCCAAACCCAGTCGGCGCCTTTATCTAGCGCGAGCCTAAGCCCAGAAAAGAATCCCCCAGCTCCTCCGGTATTACTTTCAAGGCCGAGAAATTCTACCTCCGGTCGGGAAAGCCATCCCTCCGAAGACAACCATTCGCGTGTACCATCGGTAGATGCATTGTCGACAATGAGTATGCAATTCAGCTGATGACTCTGGCGTGCCAAGGCTGCTAAACAGCAAGAAAGCAGGGCCTTCCGATTATAGGTAACGACGACAGCGGTAAGGTTGATTGAATTTTTATTCACGACCAAGTTTCACTAAGTGAGAGGGTGGACGGAAGTTCTTATGAAGAATTCTCTCCATTTTTTTGAATCTGCTGCATGTGGTGATTCGTAATAAAGTATAGAAATATTAGGGAAAAGTGCGGACGTGACGTGAAGAGCGGATGTCCGATATCCCGTAACTACGGTAATATTCTTTTCAGCTAATAGTACGAGCTCGATCGGTAAGTATTGCTGCATGATTTGAACATCTTGGTTTTGTCCTAATATTCTAGCCATGGTAACTTCATCTCTAGGGTGAAATTTCAGTATTGGCAATGCATCCTTGGATCGGATGTAGTAGATAGATTTTGAAATAAATGTATCGATATCTTTTCTCGATACGCCACTATCATGATGAGGGACGACAATTATTCCGGTTCTGTTGCTGAATCTCTCGTTTCCATAAAATTTCAGGAATGCTGAGCAGTAGCTCTCTTCCAGTGTGCGAGGAAGTGATCTGATCGTTTTATCTTTGAGATTGTTCCGAAGCGCATCTGGAAAGAAGCAGCAGATCTCTTCAAACATCGGGTGCTGTCCGAGCCATTTTGATCCTTTCCATGCAAGATCAAAACGAAGTTTGTGTTTTATTAACCTTCTAAGTGGTTTTGCGAATGGTGTGGCGACATTATAAGTAGTGATGCCGTCTTCTAGCCATGAAAAGATGGGCTTGTTAGAGAAATGATAATTTAGTAAAGCTTGAGCTTCGACACGTTGGTCGAAGAAGATAAAGATGTGATCTACTGATTGTTTCGAGATTATTGCCCGAATCTTCTGTTGGTTAGCTTTTTGAATTTCGATAGCTTCCTTAGATGAGGAGGTGCTCGCCGTTCCAGAGAGCAATATGAAACTTGTGTTTGGGGATTCCAGTATTGCACTGGCTAACGCATGTATCCCGTAACTGTCTTCAATGATGATGAAGAGTGTTTCCGTGTCTCTATGCTTGGGTGCCTCGAGTGCCGAAATAAGCACATGGAGGGGGGTGTGACAGAGGAAGATATTCATTTTTTAAATTATGTCAATAAATCAATCAAAATAGCTTTATTTGTTGACACTAAAAATAATTATCCTCTTGAGGACTCCTGTTATGCGGCGTTTTAAGCGGAGTAGCGAAGATGTGCGTAACCTGTGTATGCGATTCCTCTCTATCTTTGCTATTTGGACAAGTCGTGAATCTAATGGTGCATCATTTGGAGTAAAAGGTTCTTCTTTTTGGAAGAACCATGTTGGATATTGTGAGTATCGTTCATCTTGAACTTTGCCTGTTAATGTAACCTTGGCGCCAATTTGTGATGAAAAATGATTGACTGCCCACATTACTAATGGCCATTCTCGGTGATAATCATCACCTGACATGATTCCGCCTACTTTTAATTTTCTGTACCAATCAACAAGTGTTTTTCCTCCCTCTTCGCCAGTGTGGGCAAACCCATCTATATATATAAAATCGAAGTATTCATCTGGGAATAATTCCAGTGAGTCTTCGAATGTGAGACGAAGAAGTTTATGGTTTTTATTTAATCCAATTGTTTTAAGCGCAATTTTATATTCTTCTGTGTCGTGAATGTCACCATAGACATCCACGCCATATAGCAGGGCGAATTTTCCAGAATCTAGAAATCGTTTAGCTAACAGTCCGCTAGCTACACCTAGTTCAATGCCAGTATTCTCATGTCCGGAGAGGAAGTTAACGACTTCATGCCGATATAGATCTTCGGCTATGCGTGTTTCCAACTTCGGCATCTTTAAGAAAGCTTCACGTGTAAATGATTCTAGATTCATGAAATGCCCCTAACATCCTCTTAAAATTTCTTTCGATAAATGCCGCTGGCGTTATCGCGTTAAAGCGGCGTGTCTCGCCCGGCTTCGCACTTTAATAGAAAAGGTGTCTAGAAAAGGTGTCAGGGGCATTTTTTTCAGAAAAGGTGTCAGAGACATTTTTTATGCAGAGTGCCATTCCTGATCAGCGGTTCTTGTCATGACCACGATGGGTTTGCAGTTGCTCGAATTCCGCGCTGAAGCGGTCGGTGGCGGGGGTGATGCC
>CAZSOU010000142.1:0-4746 GCA_964608595.1 uncultured Rhodanobacteraceae bacterium | reverse complement strand
AAGCTGTGCCATGGTCCTCTACTCCTTGGTCGGGTCGTACAGCGATGGATGGGTGCTGCTGGGCCTCAGCCGTGTAGCCAAGGCCCAGCAGCGGGTCCGTACGGGGATCAGCCCGCAGCGGGAGCGGTGTCGGACAGGGTGAGCTTGACGATGGCGGACGGCTTGCGCACCGCCAGGGCCAGGCGCTCCTTGGCGCGGATGGTGATGCGGTCGTTGGTGAAGTCGTCCTCGTTGGAGTTGGTCGCCTCCACCTTGACGCCGCCCTTGCGGTACACCGTGGTCGCCTGCTTGAACGCCCCCAGCACCGGGCTGCCCGCAGCCACCGCAGGGGTGACGACGGTCCGCAGACCCCACACCGGCGGCTGCCACTCGATGCCGCCATTGCCGTACTGGCCGGAGAAGAAGCCCCCGCCGAAGTACTGACCATTGGCGTCCTTGGTCAGGCGCAGGTTCTGATAGTCGGTCGGGTGGATGATGAGCGCATCGGCGCTCAGCCCGGTGACCGTCTGAACCTTGGTGGCCGCCCGGAAGATGGCGTCCGCGTTGTCGGTGTTGTCGGCAGCGGTCTCCGTCTGCAGACCGCTGCGGTTGAGCACACCGAGCAGGTTGTTGCCGGTGCCATCACCGTTGAGCAGCTGCGCCTCCTCCACCAGGGCGAGGTCGTACAGCAGGCGCTGGTTGATCTCGCTGACGAGGAAGTCCAGGTCGTCGACCATGTCGTCGGTGATGCGGATCCAGCCCGCGATCTCCTTGAGGCGGTCGGTGACCGGCGTCGGGTTGACGTAGTGCAGCTGCGGCTTCTGGCCACCCTCCGCGACGGTGGTGAAGTTGCCCTCACGTGCACCCTCCACGAAGTAGGTGATGGCCTGCCCGCTCAGCGTGCCGGCTCCCAGCACGTCCGACACCATGGGCCGTCGGTACGGCTTGACGATGGTGCGGTCCACGGTGGTGAGCAGGGCGCCCAGGTCGCCCTCGCTGCCGCCGGTGGAGTGAGTGTCGGTGGCGGCCTTGAACTCCGGAACCACCAGGGTGGCCCCGCTGTTCTTCAGCTGGCCCAGCTTGCCCTTGGTGTGCTGAGCGAAGTGGTCACCCAGGTTCTTGGCCGGCTTGTCACCGCCACCCTTGGGGTCCTGAGTGTGGGGCTCGTCCGGCGCGAAGCCGCCGATCTCCTGCACCAGGGCCTCCGCGTCGGCAGCGGCCTTGATGCGCTCGTCCAGGCGGGCGATCTCGTCGCGCTTGGACTGCAGCTCGGTTGCCTCCTCGGCGGTGAACTCCCGTCCCTCCGCCTTCACCTTGGCGATGAGGTCCTGCGCTGCCTTGAGGGCGGCAGCGCGCATGGCCTTGAGGTTCATGGCCGTGTGCTCCTATTCTGCGCTCGCTGCGAGCGCGTAGAACTCGATGTCTGCCACCAGTGCGCTGACGGACGGGTTGACCACCTGCTCCTCCGACTTACGCTGCCGCGCCTCGTCGTTGGCGGGTGTGTGACCGCTGGCCTTGCTCTGGTCTTCCTCCTCGGCGTCTCCGCCGGAAGCATCATCGGTGCCCAAGGACTTGAGCACCGCCTCGAGGCTGGCCACCGCCGCGCGGATGGCCTCCTCGTTCTTGGCGGACAGCACCCTGCCCGCCTTGGCGCCGTCCAGCAGAACCCCGCCGGACTTGATGGCGTCCGCAATGGCCTTGATGGCCACCACGCTGGTGTCCTGGTTCGCGCCCACGGGCACGAAGCTGAACTCGTACCGCTTGAGCTTGCGCAGCTCGTTAGCCTTGGTGCCGTCGTCCAGGGTGACCTGGCCCTCGTCCAGCACGTCGTATGCGAACGACAGCTGGTTCAGCCGCCGCCCCTTGGCCAGGCGGTACACCTGTGGACCCTTGGGGCTGTCCATGTCGAACTCGCCCTTGACCCACCAGCCGTGATCGTCCTCGCCCTCCTCCAGCGCCCCCGCCACGAAGTAGTCCGGGTCGTCCATGCGGTGCCCGTACAGGCCCGGCAGCACGTTGCCACTCGCCTTCCAGGCGTCGATGTCGTCGAGGAACGCCCCCGGCGCCACGATGTCCCCGTAGGCGTCTGGTGTCTTGGTGAACGTGCTGGGATAGACCAGGAACTGGCCCTCATCCAGGCCGTCCTCCGGACCCGCCTTCATCCGCGCCGGTGCCACCAGCGTGTTCTTGATCTTCATGGGATCGATACCTCCACGCTGCACATGCAGCCAGCTACCTCGTCCGCGCCCAGGATAGCGTCCCCGGGCCACATTGCGCCGTTACTGAACACCTCGGCCACGTCTACCGTCTCCCCGTTCATGCGGGAGTGGCTGGCCCTTGGGTTGCGGCTGTTCACGCGCCAGGTCTTGGTGGTGCCCCGCCGGTTGAGCTGCTTGGCGGCCTCCATCACGGCGAACGCCGCCAGCGTGGTGGCCAGGGTGGTGGCCGCCACGTCAAGGCGGCTGGTCTCCGCCTGGTCGAACACGCCCTCTGGTGTGCTGCGCTCCGCCTGGTCGCCTACGTCACCAGCCAGGGCAGCCTCTATCTGGTCGCGGGTGGTGGCGTTGATGGCCCCCGCCCGGCTGGCCGCCACCGCCCGCAGGAACTCCACCGTGCGGGCAGGGTCGTACTGGTCGGGGTCTACGCCCAGCTGGTCCAGGGTGTCGGCGCCCAGCTCCTGCGTCACCTGCATGGCCAGGCGGTACAGGTCGTCAGCCAGCTCCTGGTCCCAGCGGTCCTGGTCCCACCAGTCGTCGTCGGCCTTGGCGCCAAGGCGGCTCAGCACCGCCGCGCGCTGCCGCTTGAAGAACCGCCCCAGCACCTGCTGCGCCATGCGCACGTCCTCGTCACGGGCAGCGGCCTTCACGCTGAGAGGCTGGTCGGCGTCCTCCCGGGAGAGCTGCACGCCGCCGCCCTTGCTGCCGCCAAGGGCGCGCAGCACGTTCTCCATCTGGTCCTTCTCCAGGAAGGTGGACAGCTCCTGAAGCATCTTGGCGGCACTGGGCGTGAAGCCGGCTGCGCCAGGCTCGGGGGCAGTGTCGCGCGGGGAGGCCAGGCCGCCTTCCAGCACGTTGAGCGGCGTGATGAGCTGCTGGCCCTGGCCGTCGGGCAGCTCGGGCAGGTTCAGGCGGGCGCGGGCCTCATCACGGAGCATCCACGGGGCGCCTACGCTGGCGCTCAGCACGGCGGCCTGCTCCTCGAAGCTGCCCTGCATCTTCTCCTGGACGTTGAACTCGGTGTAGAGGTTGGGGCTGCTGCCCACCACCGGCGCCAAGAACGTGTTGATGCGGTCGCGCACCATGCGCAGGTCCGGACCGAGAGTGTCCGTGTACAGCATGCGGGCGAACTCCTTCATGCTGGCGAACGTGGCCGTCTCCATCAGGCCCACCATGGCGGGGTTCACGTGGTAGACGCCCGCCACCGTGGCGAGGCTGAGCTTGGCCACGTCGACCCACTCCTCCTCCCGGGCGTTGAAGCGCGTGTGCTTCAGCTCCATGCCGTCCTCGAAGAGCGGCGTGCCCCCGGCCTTGGGACCGTGCATGCCGGTCCACTTGGCGGCCCAGTCCCGCTGGAACTTGGTCCGCGCCTCCGGCGACCACGCGGGCGCCCCGGCCGGCCGGGTGATGTACGTGCCCACGCGCCCGCCGCGCTGCCACACCTGCTCCCGGTAGCTCCACGCCTGGATCTGCTCCGCAAGTATCTGCCGCAGGCTCTCCACCGGGCTGATCCAGCCGCTGGGGTTGGCGGGGTTGTACCCGTGGAACATGATGAACTGAGGCGGCTTGTCGGGCTTGTTCTCAAGGTAGCTGCGCCTGCCGCTGCCCGGCCGGATGATCTCCAGCCCGGCAGGTGCCCACGCGCTGCCGCCGTACGTGCTGTTGACCCAGCTGGGCGGGATGGGCCACAGCGACCAGCCCGCCGGGCGGTCCTTGTCCGGCAGCAGCAGCCAGATGGCGACGTCGTACAGCTTCAGGTCGCTGATCAGGCTGTAGACCAGCTCATACTGCGTGTGCACTCCGTTTGGACTGCGCAGCAGCTGCGCCAAGGGGTCGTCATGGACGCGCTTGCGGTCCGTGTCGGACAGGCGCTGGAACGTGTGCAGCCCCAGCTGGGCGGTGTTCCTCGCCAGGAAGGTGATCACGGTGCGCAGGTGCGGCTGCGTGCGGAACAGGTCCTCGGTGGACATGCCCAGCACCTCGGACACGGTCGGCCCGACGTACACGACGTTCTCGTAACGAGTGCCCCGGCCGACCAGGGTCCTCAGCGACTCCATCAGTCCAGCCATGCAGCAGCGTCCTCTCCGGGATCAGTCCAGCATGACAAGGGTAGCGCCTTCATCATACGCAGACCTACGGTCGTCCTCGGCGGGGCGCAGCAGCAGCCACAGCGCAGCGGTGGCCGCCAGCAGCGGCGCAGCGTCCGCAGGGGAGCGCTTACGGTCCCACACCATGCCACCACCGTCCAGCATCTTGGGGACGGCGGTGGCCGCCGCAAGGTCCAGCGCGGGGGCTGGCATGTGGCACAGGCCCGTCCGGTGGTTGCGCTCCGGGTCATACTCGGTGTCCCGGACGAGGTCGTACATGTAGGCGGTGCCGTTGGCCAAGGCCGGTCCACCCCAAGGCACCACCTGCACCACCACCGGGCTGTAGGGATCATCCTTGTCCTGACGGAGATCGTGCAGCTCCGTGATCAGGCTGCTGGCCGGGGCACCACGCTCCTGTATGGCAACTTGTAGCGGGGTGCCGTAGCGGTCCAGGTGGTCGGCGC
>CAZSOU010000141.1:0-4846 GCA_964608595.1 uncultured Rhodanobacteraceae bacterium | reverse complement strand
GCCACGGACTGCTTGACGGTGCGGAAGTTGGTGAGCATGCCGCCCAGCCAGCGCGCCGCCACGAACGGCATGCCGCAGCGGGTGGCTTCTTCGATGAGGGTTTCGCGGGCGGCACGCTTGGTGCCCACGAACAGGATGGTTTTGCGCTTTTGCGCCAGACCCGAGAGGTAGTTCATCGCGTCGGTGAACAGAGGCACGGTCTTTTCGAGATTGATGATGTGGATCTTGCCGCGCGCGCCGAAGATGTACGGATCCATCTTCGGGTTCCAGTAACGGGTCTGGTGGCCGAAATGCACGCCTGCTTCGAGCATCTGGCGCATGGTGACTTGTGGCATGAGTTTTACTCCGAAAGGGGTTGAACCTCCACGCATCCCCGATTTCGACCCTGCGGAAGGGCACCCCGAAGCCGGTGTCGATGCGTGTGTGGAATGAAAACCGGCGCTCCTCGCGGAATGCCGGCCCGGCGATTGTTCCGTCGAACGGTTACAATGGCCGTCTGGCTGCCCGGACGGCAACGGATGTCCGTCGTTGTTCGTGCAGCCCGCTATTGTACCCGGCGCCGCCGCGTCGCCACAAGCACTTGTGTCGACTGAAAAAGCCGCGGGCCCCATCATCCGGATATTTGTCATGGCTGTTGTACCCAAGACCCCCGAAGAACTGGAAGGCATGCGTGATGCCGGTCGCAAGGCCGCCGAAGTGCTGGCGCTGCTCACCGAGCACATCCGGCCCGGCGTGACGACCGAGGAAATCGACCGCATCGCCTATGAACACATTGTCAATGTGCAAAAGTGCACGCCCGCCAATGTCGGCTATCACGGCTTTCCGAAAACGCTTTGCACCTCGGTCAACCACGTCATCTGCCACGGCATCCCGTCGTCCGGCAAGGTGCTCAAGGACGGCGACATCATCAATTGCGATGTCACCGTCATCAACGAGGATGGCTGGCACGGCGACTGCAGCCGCATGTACTTCGCCGGCACGCCATCGGTGCGCGCCAAGCGTCTGGTGGACGTGACCTACGAAGCGTGGATGAAAGGCATTGAAGCGGTACGTCCGGGGGCGACTCTGGGCGACATCGGCCATGCCATCCAGACCCATGCCGAGGCCGCCGGTTTCAGCGTGGTGCGTGAATACTGCGGGCACGGCATCGGCAAGATCTACCACGACGAGCCGCAGGTGCTGCATTACGGCCGGCCGGGCACCGGCTTGCGTCTGGAAAAGGGCATGACGTTCACCATCGAGCCGATGATCAACGCCGGCCGGCGTCACACGCGCCAGTTGCCGGACGGCTGGACCGTGGTGACCAAGGACCATTCGCTGTCGGCGCAATGGGAACATACGCTGGCGGTGACCGATGACGGCTTTGAAATCCTGACGCCGTGGCCGGATGCCGCCTGACGCAATGCACGATTCTTTCCGGATGCCTTTTTCGCAGGAGCGCATCGCATTGCGCCTTGTCAGGGTAAACGGCATCATCTCCTGACTGCCTGTTGTGCCGGGAGGCCCCGTGACCGTCTTGCATCGCTTGCCGCCGTCACCACGCATGCCGCCGGCCGTGCCGCGTTCGGGAGTGTCGGCCGAGGCGCGGCGCGCGCTCAAGCAGATGCTGGAGGACGACAGCCGTTTGCTGGCCACGTCCTTCGCCGCGGGGGCGGGCGCCGAGGCGTTGGCACGCCGGCGCAGCCGGACCGTTGCGCGCATCGTCACGCATGTCTGGATCGTGATGGTCGGCGACAGCCCGGATGCCGCCTTGTTTGCCGTGGGCGGGTTCGGTCGCGGCATGCTGTTCCCGCATTCGGACGTGGATTTGCTGGTGCTGGCCAAAGCGACGGCAGCGCGCGCCCACGAACGCGCGTTGCAGGGCTTTTTCACCTGTCTGTGGGATATCGGCCTGACGCCGGGTCAGGCCGTGCGGGAACCGGAACAATGCCGCGAGTTGGCGGCCGAAGATGTCAGCGTTTTCACCAGTTTGCTGGATGCGCGGCGTTTGGCCGGCGATGCCGCGATGGATGCCATGCTCGCGGGCATCGTCGATGCACCGGACATGTGGCCGCCGCAGACGTACCTTGATGCGAAGCTGGCCGACCAGCGCGAGCGTCACGCACGCTACGACGACACGGCACACAATCTCGAACCCAACCTCAAGGAGGGACCGGGCGGTCTGCGTACTCTGGACATGTTGCGCTGGCTGGGCCGGCGCGTGGCCGGCGCCGGCAGTTTCGACGCCATGGTGGCGGACGGATTGCTGGACCCGGCCGAACGCGCGCAACTGGCCGACGCCGAAGCCACGTTGTACCGCTATCGGTATGCCCTGCATCTGGAAACCGGGCGGGCCGAGGAACGCCTGTTGTTCGACTTTCAGCGTGAGCTGGCCGCGCGGCTGGGCTTCGAGGACGAACACGCGCGCAATCTCGGCGTCGAGCAGTTCATGCAGGCTTATTACCGCGCTGCGACCACCATCGAGCGTCTGGGCGTGCAGTTGGGCGAGCGTTTCGAGGAGTTGCTGGAACCGGCGGTCGATCCCGAGCCGCTGGACGCGGATTTCATGCGCGTGGGCGAACGCATGGAAGCGCGCGATCCGACATTGTTCCTGCGCAAGCCGGCCGCGCTGGTGCAGGCGTTCGCCTTGCGACTGGATCACCCGGAATTGATAGGCTTCAGCGCCGACACCATGCGTCACATTCACAAGACCGTGGCCCGGCAGGGGGCCCGCATCGGCGATGATGAAGGCGTGTTGAAGGCGTTTCTGGCCTTGTTGCGGCGTGGTGCTCCCGCCGCCGAGGCATTGTGGCGCATGAACCGTTACGGCCTGCTGGCCGCCATCATCCCGGGTTTCGCCCAGGTGGTGGGGCGCATGCAATACGACCTGTTCCACGTCTATACCGTGGATGAACACACCATTCGCGTGTTGCACAACGTCGCGCGTTTTGCCGATCCGGAGGCACAACGCAAATTTCCCCTCGGCTGCGAAATCTTCAACAGCCTTGGCCATCCCGAGTTGCTGTTGCTGGCGGCCCTGTTCCACGACATCGCCAAGGGCCGCGGCGGCGATCATTCCGTGCTGGGTGAAGCCGAAGCGCGTGAATTCTGTACCCGTCTGGGACTGGAAGACGACGACGTGGATCTGGTCGCCTGGCTGGTGCGCTGGCACCTTTTGATGAGTACCACCGCGCAACGCCAGGACATCACCGATCCCGACGTCGTGCACCGTTTCGCGACCGAAATGGGAGACTGGGAACATCTCGACTACCTGTATCTGCTGACCGTGGCCGACATCATCGGTACCAGTCCGAAACTGTGGAACGCGTGGAAGGATCGTCTGCTGGCCGACCTCTACGTGGCGGCGCGTTACGCGCTGCGCTCGGACCTGGCGCTGCCGCTTCGCACCGGTGCTCGCGTGCGCGTGTGCCGCGAACGCGCGCTGTCGCTTCTGACCGTGGACGGGTTCGACGCTGATCAGGTGGCGCGTGTATGGAGCGACTTTCCGGATCTGAGTTTCCTGCGTCACCGACCCGAACAGATTGCGTGGCAGACGGCATCGATCCTGCGCGCGGGCGACACGCTGCCACTGGTAGAGGTGCACCCGTTTTCCGTGCGCGGCACCACCGAGGTGTTCGTCTACGCGCCGGATCGCGACGGCTTGTTTGCCGACATCACCGCCACGCTCGACCGGCAGCGCTTTTCCGTGGTCGAGGCACGTGTACTCGGTTCGCGCACGGGGATGGCGCTGGACACGTTTCTGCTGCTGGAATCGGAAACGCAGAAGCCGGCCACGATGGAACGTGCCGAAGTTCTGCGTCAGCGCCTGTTGCGAGCGCTCGAGCGTTGCGCACCCGAGCAACCGACGCGGCGCGGTCTGTCGCGTCAACTGCGCCATTTCCAGATGCATCCGGACGTCAAATTCACCCGCGACGAGAATCTGCGCCGAACCCAGGTGGCATTGGTGTGCAGCGACCGCCCCGGTCTGCTCGCGTCGGCGGCGCAGGCGTTTCTGGAAACCGGCGTGCGCGTGCACGATGCGCGCATCGCCACTTTCGGCGAGCGCGTGGAGGACTTTTTCCTGGTCAGCGACGACGACAACGCCCCCCTGGATGACGACGCCCGCGAACGCTTGCGCGACGCACTCCAGCGTCATGTCGGACGCGGTGACGACAACGACGGCTGAGGCGGATGCGGCCCGCCGCGGCATCGCCGTGAGGGCCTCCGCGGCCGTCGCACCGCGTGATGGCCATGTCCGGCAATCGGGACTTGCATGTACCCTTGCGTTTTTGCATGAACAGGCATCGACCATGACCGACATCCAGGCGCAGATCGAGGACGCTTTCGAACATCGCGACCAGCTCGACGCCGAGGCCATTCGCCCGGCAGTGGAACAGGCTCTGGCACTGCTGGAATCGGGCCGGCGCCGCGTGGCCGAGCCGGATGGCCATGGTGACTGGCACGTGCACCAGTGGCTGAAAAAAGCCGTCCTGCTGTACTTCCGGATCAACGCCAATCGGGTGGTCGACGGCGGCCCGGCACAGGCCTTCGACAAGGTGCCGCTGCGCTTCGCGCACGGCGACGATGCCGAATTGCAGCAACTCGGCGCGCGCGTCGTGCCGGGGGCGCTGGTGCGCCGCGGCGCGCACATCGCCAACGACGTCATTCTGATGCCCAGCTACGTCAACATCGGTGCGCACGTCGGCGCGGGCAGCATGGTCGACACCTGGGCCACGGTGGGCTCGTGCGCGCAGATCGGCGCCGGGGTGCACCTTTCCGGTGGCGTCGGCATCGGCGGTGTGCTGGAGCCGTTGCAGGCCGGTCCGACCATCATCGAGGACGGCTGCTTCATCGGCGCGCGCTCGGA
>CAZSOU010000140.1:0-4852 GCA_964608595.1 uncultured Rhodanobacteraceae bacterium | reverse complement strand
GCCGGACTCGAAATCCGGTATACGGGTCTCCCGTATCGAGGGTTCGAATCCCTCCTTCTCCGCCAGATACACAAAGCGCCCCGCAAGGGGCGTTTTGTGTATCTGACGCAGAAGAATGTGTGGACGAACCCTCCACCTCGTACCACCCAACCATGCGTCCGCCATCCACCACCATGTTCATCTCAGCTCCGACCTGTGGGTTCGACAAATTCGTCAGGAACGAATTTGGACCGCCGAAGGCGGGCCCCGAAGTGCAGCGAAGGGATGAGGCCCAGGGACGGGCCGAGCAATCCCTCCTTCTCCGCCAGATACGCGAAGCGCCCCGCAAGGGGCGTTTTGTGTATCTGACGCAGAAGAATGTGTGGACGAACCTTCCGGCGCATCGATGAAATGGCTGAACGCCGCATCATTCACACGGACCGGACTTACGCGCGATAATGGCACCATGAACGACACCGCCACGACCACCAGCGCCGCCGAAGCACAGGAAGCCATCACCGACGAGTTCGCCTTTTTCACCGACTGGACCGAGCGTTATCAGTACCTGATCGATCTGGGTCGCCAGTTGCCCGACTTTCCCGATGAGCTCAAACGCGAAGAGTTCAAGGTACACGGCTGCCAATCGCAGGTCTGGCTGGTGCCGGACGGAGACGCTGACTGCATGCATTTTCGCGCGACCAGCGATTCGGCGATTGTCTCCGGCCTGATCGCTCTGGTGCTGCGGGTGTATTCCGGCCGCCCGGCGAAGGAGGTGCTTGAAACCGAACCGACCTACATCGAGTCGATCGGACTGGCCAAGCACCTGTCCCCGACCCGCTCCAACGGTCTGGCGGCCATGTTGACGAAGTTGAAAGGCTACGCGGCGCAGGCTGTGTCGTAGGCGTATCCGGAATCGCGTGACCACAACAGGGTGCACATCACGCGCCCGCAGCCCGCGCCGCAAGGGCACGCAAACAAGAAAGGCCCCGCAACACGCGAGGCCTTTTCGTGTCGGCAAAAAACGACGGGGCGCTCAGTCGCCCATCTGCTTCTGCAGGTGCTCGCGACGTTCCTGTGCATCCAGCGACAGGGTGGCGATGGGGCGCGCGTCGAGACGCTCCAGACCGATTTCCTCGTCGGTTTCGTCGCAATAGCCGTAGCTGCCTTCCTCGATGCGGCGCAGGGCCTTGTCGATCTTGGAGATCAGTTTGCGATAGCGATCGCGGGTCCGCAGTTCCAGCGAATTTTCGGTTTCGCGGGTGGCGCGTTCGGCTTCGTCGCCGACGTCGCGCACTTCGTCACGCAGATTGTCGATGGTCTGACGCGATTCTTCCACCAGCTGGTCGCGCCAGTCGCGCAACTTCTGACGGAAATACGCCAGATGGCGCGGGCTCATGTATTCCTCCTTGTCCTTGGAGGAGGGGCGATAACCTTTCGGCAACTCGATGTTGACCGTGGTGGGCAGCGCGTAGCGCCCATCTTCCTTGGTGACGCCGGGTTCGTTGTGGGGTGCGACTATGGCCATGCGGTGGGGTGCGGTCTTCTTTTTGGTGGACGGACGACGTGCCGGTGCGGGCACAGCCTTTTTCGTGCCTGCACTGCGTTTGGATGCGGTGGGACGCGAGACTTTGCCGTTGCCGGTACGGGGGGAGGTTGCCGCCTTTCCGGCGGTCGATTTGCCGCTCGCCTTGCGCGGTGCGGCGGTCTTTTTGGCAGCGCTTTTCCGTGCTGCCGATTTTTTGGTGCTCTTCCTGGCTGGCGCCTTCGTCGGGTTCGTCTTCTTCTTGCTGGCGATCTTTTTCTTGGCGGCGACCTTTTTGGAGCTTGTCGCTTTTTTGGCAGCAGCCTTCTTCGGCGCTGTCTTTCTGGCTGTGCTCGATTTGGAAGTCGCCTTCTTTGATGCGGTATTCCTGGTCGTGCTCGATTTGGCAGTTGCCTTCTTGCTCACGGCAGCTTTCTTCGTGGTCTTCCTGCTTGGTGATGCCTTTTTCGGAGCGGCCTTTTTCGGAGCGGCCTTGCTGCCGGCCACTTTCCTGCTTCCAGCGGCCGCGGTCTTTTTCGCGGCTGCGGTTTTCTTCACCGGCTTGGCCTTGTTGGCGGTCGCCTTCGATTTTTTCTTGGCATCTTTGCTTTTGACCACGATCTTTCCCTCCTCAGCCCTGCGCCTGTCTGGTTGCGCGCATTGGTTGCCACGGGCCGCCACTGTCGATTGGCGGTTCGCTGTTATAGCCTGTAACTTTGACACCGGCAACCCCCTTGTGCAATGCCCTCGCCGGGAGCGTTCACGAGATATTTCCCATGACCCGCCTGATTCTCTTTCTGCTGGCCTGTTACAAGCGTCTGCTGAGCCCGTTTCTGGGTCAGCGTTGCCGGTTTCATCCGAGCTGCTCGACTTACGCGCGCATCGCGGTGGCGCGCTTCGGACCTTGGCGCGGTGGAGTTCTGGCGATGTGGCGATTATTGCGCTGCCAGCCACTGTGCGACGGCGGCAACGATCCGGTGCCGGAAACTTTCGTGCTGGCGCCGTGCCGTTCACGTGGCGATGACAAAGCACAACACCACTAGCCCGCTTGATTCATCAGCGTTCGTAGCGAGCCGAACCAAAGGCATGTCCAGTGCGCGCCGCGCTTCGACTTCCTCGCTTTTCGAAACCGAGCTCCCCATGGACGCTCCCCGCGTGTGCCCACTGCCGCGTGTGCCCACTGCCGCGTGTGCCCACTGCGCGGACTACGCCGGCGTGAACGAAACGGATTTTGGTGAGGGAGGCCTTGAGCAAGTGCTCTCAGGGACCTGCCGCCGGCATGGGCTTGATCGGAGCGTCCCCGGGAGCACTTTCACTCCAAATCGACGGATTCCAGTTTGCGACAGCCCGTCGTGTCCACGCGCTGCACAAGGTCGGACACGCGCCCCTGGCCGGGCACACCCACCGACGCGGCGATCTCGTCCAGCGGCAACAACACGAAGGCACGCTCGGACAAACGCGGATGCGGAATCTCCAGCGATGCATCATTCCATGTCGCCTCGCCGTAGAGCAGCAAGTCCAGATCCAGCGTGCGCGGGCCCCAGCGGTGCTTCTTGTCGTCGCGGGTTCGGCCGGCCAGGGATTCCAGCGCCTGCAGGCCAATCAGCAGATCATGCGCCGACAATGCGGTTTCGACGGCGACGACGGCGTTGATGAAGGCTGGCTGGTCGGTCACGCCCCAAGGCGGTGTCAGATACAGGGACGAACGCGCCGTGACCCGGGTATCGGCCAGCGTGTCGATCGCCTGCATGGCGTCGAGTACCTGACGGCGCGGGTCGCCCAGATTGGCACCCAGAGCGACGTATGCCTCGGTCATTGCCTATTTGTCCGTGCCGGGACTCTTGCGACGGCGACGGCGTCCGCCACGGCGCTTGCGGCGTGTGCCGGGCGTTGCCGACGACGAGGTCTGGGCCGGTTTGTCACCACGCTTGGCACCCAGTTCAGCGGCAAGCTGGCTGGACGGCATCTCCTGGGCACGGGTCCACCATTCGCCCTGTTCGCGAATCTGTTCCGACTCGTCGGCGCGCAGCAGCAGAAAGTCGTACGCGGCACGAAACCGCGGATGCTCCAGCAGACGAAACGTGCGTTTGCGGGTGCGCCGCGCAAAGCGTGGCTGCAGCATCCAGATTTCTTCCATGGCATGGGAAAATCGTCGTGGAATCGCCACATGCCGTGCCTGCTCGGCCACCACCTGGTGGCTGGCGCGCTGCCATGCCAACGCCGGTTCGGCGCCTTCGTCGATCAATGCCTGCACGCGGTCTTGCACCTCGCCCCACAACAACACGGCAAACAGGAACGCCGGGGTGACCGGGCGGTCCTCGGCCACGCGCTGATCGGTGTTGGCGAGGCCTTGTTCGATCATGCCGCGCAGCGTGGCGCTGTCTTTGGCCAACTGCTTCACGGTCGCCGGGAACAGCGTCTCGAGCAGCCCCAGCCGTTCCAGCATGTGAAAGCTTTTGCTCGCGAAACCGGCCATGAACAGTTTCAGCGACTCGTCGAACAGGCGCGCCGGCGCGGCATCGGCCAGCAACCCGGACAATGTCGCGAATGGTGCACTGGCGGCTGCATCGATGCGGAAATCGAGTTTGGCGGCCAGACGTGCGGCACGCAGCATGCGCACCGGGTCTTCGTGGTAACGCCGTTCGGGATCACCGATCAGATGCAGCACACGATCTTGCAGATCCTGCATGCCGCCGACGTAGTCGATGACGCTGAAATCGGCGATGTCGTAATAAAGCGCATTGACGCGAAAATCGCGCCGCATGGCGTCTTCCTCGATGCAGCCCCAGACATTGTCACGCACCAGCCGCCCGTCGACCACGCGCCGTGCATCACCGTGATCGCCGTCGCCGAAGCCGCGAAATGTCGCCACTTCGACAATTTCACGCCCGAACAGGACATGGGCGAGACGGAAACGTCGACCGATCAACCGGCAATTGCGAAACAGTTGTCGCACTTCATCCGGCGTGGCGTCGGTGGCCACGTCGAAGTCCTTGGGTTTGATACCCAGCAGGAGGTCGCGCACCGCGCCACCCACGAGGCAGGCACGGAAACCAGCGTCATGCAGACGATACAAAACGCGCAATGCGCCCTTGCTGATGTTTTTGCGTGACAGGTTGTGCTCGGAACGCGGAATGACACGCGGTTCCGGCAAGGTTCTGGCTGTCCCTGATTTCTGGTTCAAGCGAATCGGATCCTTTGGTGAACGTTGCGGACGCCGGAAAGGCGTTGCCGCGCATGACAATTCCGTTATACTACCGCGCCTCACACGGTTACGCTCCCTTCGTCTAGTGGTCAGGACATCGCCCTCTCAAGGCGGTAACACGAGTTCGAGTCTCGTAGGGAGCGCCA
>CAZSOU010000139.1:0-4933 GCA_964608595.1 uncultured Rhodanobacteraceae bacterium | reverse complement strand
CGCCCCAGTCGTGCCCGACGATGTGCGCCCGCCGCGCCCCGTAGTGGTCGAGGATGGCGGCGGCGTCGTCCACCAGCGCGTCGATCAGGTAGTCACCGACTGCGGCCGGACGGGCACCGGGGGAGTATCCGCGCTGGTCCGGGGCGATCACCCGCATGCCCGCGTCCGCCAGCAGCCCGCCCACCGCGCGCCATTCGTCGAACGATTCGGGGAAGCCGTGCAGCAGCAGCACGGGATCGCCGTCCTCGGGCCCGGCCAGGGCCACATCGAAGGTCAGTGCACCGACGCCGACCCGGTCGACGTCGGTGAACGGGGCGGGGGTCCGATGCGGGTCGCTCATGGCGGCGATTGTGCCCGCAGCGCGGCGCACGCGCCGCGGATCCGGTGTGCTTTGGTAGTTTCCGGGACAACGAACGTAGCAGGAGGCAGGCGAGCGGGAGGACGGGGTCAGGTATGCCGAAGGCGCATGGCCGCACTGCATCGGCGGCCGGGGCCGGCGTCGGCTGCGCTCTGCTGGTGCTCCTCGCTGCATGCGGCAGCGGGGCCACAGCGGATGTCGGCGACGCACCGTCCGCCGGGGCGGCGGATGTGTCGCGGAGCGGGCGCATGGACTACGCGTGCGCGCTGGTGCGAGACCTGCCCGCGGACGGAAGCGTCGTCAATCCGGAGGCCGGCAAGGCGGTCCGCACCGGGTTCGCAGGTGCCGTGCGGCTGCTCGGCGCGGTGACGGGATCGCATGTCCCCGGCTACGAATCCCTGTCCACGCGCGCCGTCGATGCGCTCGACGGGATCACCACGCTCGATATGGACGGCGTCGACGCAAGCATCACGGCGATGGCCGACGACTGCGAGGCGCGGGGATTGCCTGAGGACGCGACGGACGTGTCGCAGCAGGGGCGCACCGACTACGCGTGCGCTCTGATCGCGGAGGCGCGCGCCGGCGGCGACTATCCGCTGGACTTGTCGAACTTCACCGTTCGCGACGAGGCCGATCCCACCCTGACCGCCGTGGCGGCCGGGGCCGCGCTGATCGCGGGGCCCGGTACCGTCGTCGGCGCGGGGCACCCGGCCGGACCGGGCGACGAGGGCCTGGACGGGGCCGCCACCGCGATCAACGAGGCCACCCCGGATCTCGACCTTGAGCGGCTCAACAAGGGCATCGACGCGTTCGCCACCGCGTGCGCCCGGCGATGAGCCGGCATCGAGGGTGTCCGTCAGGTGCCGCCCGCGTCAGGGCGCCGGCTCGCCGAGCCGGGGCGGGGCCGTGCGGTACCGCGGCGGCGTGGCGGACAGCCGGATCGGGTTCGCCACCTGGCGCACCGGGCCGTCGCGGCGGTCGTCGTCGATGTCCACCACGGGCGCCAGGCCCAGGCGCTCCGCCAGGGCGAACGCGTCGGCCAGGTCGTTGAGCGGCCCGCACGGCACCCCCGCCGCGGTCAGGCGCCGGTACCACCCGTCGGCGGTGTCGGCGGCGAGAAGCCTTGTCAGCTCGTCGAACAGTTCGTCGCGGTGCGCGACCCGCTCGGTGTTGCGGGCGAAGCGGGCGTCGGCGGCCAGCCCCGGCACCCCGAGTTCCGCTGCCAGCGAGGCGAACTGGCGGTCGTTGCCCACCGCCAGAACGAGCTGCCGGTCCGCCGCGTCGAACAGTTCATACGGCGCGATGCTGGGGTGCCGGTTGCCCATGGCGCGCGGCACCGCGCCGGCGCCCAAGTACCCGGAGGACTGGTTGCTCAGCGCGGACAGCAGCGACGAGAGCAGGTTGACCTCCACGCGCTGCCCGGCGCCGGTGCGGTCCCGGTGCCGCAGGGCGGCCAGGATCCCGACCGCCGCGTGCAGCCCCGTGATGATGTCGACGACGGCGACGCCGACCTTGCTCGGCTGATCGGGGCCCGGCCCGGTGATGCTCATCAGCCCGCCGACGGCCTGCACCAGCAGGTCGTAGCCGGGCAACGCGTTGTGCCCGCCGAAGCCGGTGATCGAGCAGTACACGATCCCGGGATCGGCGGCGGACAGCTCGTCGTAGCCCAGGCCCATCCGGTCCATGGTGCCGGGCAGGAAGTTCTCGACGAGCAAGTCGGCGCGCCGGGCCAGGGCGCGCGCGGCGGCATGGTCGTCGGGGTCGCGCAGGTCCAGCGCCTTCGACTGCTTGTTACGGTTGACCGCCTGGAAGTAGGTGGCCTGACCGTCGGGCCCGAACGGCGGGCCCCAGGAGCGGGTGTCGTCGCCGGCCCCGGGCCGCTCGATCTTGATCACCTGCGCGCCCAGGTCGGCCAGCAGCATCGTCGCGTAGGGGCCGGCGAGCACGCGGCCGAAGTCCGCGATGAACAGGCCGTCCCGCGCCCCGGCGGAGTCTGCCGCCGCATCCGCCGTGCCCGCGGCCGTCGCGGCGGCGCGGGGTGCGGGCGTGGCGGTGCCCGGCCCGCTCACCGGAACGCCGCCTCGCCGGTCAGCGCCCGACCGATGGTGAGCTGGTGGACCTCGGAGGTGCCCTCATAGGTCAGGACCGACTCGAGGTTGTTGGCGTGCCGGATCACCGGGTATTCGAGCGTGATGCCGTTGGCGGCCAGGATCGTGCGGCACTCGCGGGCCACGGCGATGGCCTCGCGGCAGTTGTTCAGCTTGCCCAGGCTCACCTGTGCCGGCTCCACCGTGCCCGCGTCCTTGAGTCGGCCCAGGTGGTAGGCGAGCAGGTGGCCCTTGCCCACCTCGAGCGCCATGTCCGCCAGCTTGGCCTGCGTGAGCTGGTAGGCCGCCAGCGGCTTGTCGAACACCATGCGGGACGAGGCGTAGTCGACGGCGGTCTCCAGGCAGTCGCGCGCCGCGCCGATCGAGCCGAAGATGATCCCGAAGCGCGCCTCGTTCAGGCAGCTCAGCGGGCCGCGCAGGCCGCGAGCCTCCGGCAGCATCGCCGACGCGGGCAGGCGCACGTCCTGCAGCACCAGCTCGGAGGTGACCGAGGCGCGCAGCGACATCTTGGCCTTGATCTCGGGTGCCGAGAACCCGGGGGTGTCGGTGGGCACGACGAATCCGCGGATGCCGCGGGCGCCCTCCTCCAGGTCGGTCTTGGCCCACACGACGGCGACATCGGCGACCGAGCCGTTGGTGATCCACATCTTGGCGCCATTGAGGATCCAGTCCGCGTCCTCGCCCGATCCGTTGCGCTTGGCGTGGGTGCGCATGCCGCCCGGGTCGGAGCCGAAGTCCGGCTCGGTCAGGCCGAAGCACCCCAGGGCTTCGCCGGCGGCCATGCGGGGCAGCCATTCGTTCTTCTGCTCCTCGCTGCCCCAGTGGTGGAGGGCGAACATGGCCAGCGAGCCCTGCACCGACACGAGCGAGCGGATGCCGGAATCGACGGCCTCGAGCTCCAGGCAGGCCAGGCCGTAGGCGACCGAGCTCATGCCGGCGCAGCCGTAGCCGTCCAGGTGCATGCCCAGCACGCCGACGGCGCCGAGCTCCTTGGCGAGCTCACGCGCCGGGATGCGGGCGTCCTCGAACCACTCGGCGATGTGCGGGCGGATCCGCTTGTCGCCGAAGGCGCGGACGGTGTCGCGGATCTCGATCTCCTCGCTGCTCAGGAGAGAATCGAGTGCGAAAAGCTCGCCGAGGGTGCGGGTGTCGGGCATGGTCGCTCCTGTCGTCTCGTGCGCGGCGCCGCGGTGTGCAAAGCATTGCGCAATCGATTGCATCGTGATGGGATGTGACTGTAGCCATACGCGTCGGCGGCGTCAATACCCCCGGCGCCACCGTCGACGCCCCCGACGGCGGGCCCGAGCGCCGCCGGATGCGGGTGCGCGCGATGATGGACGGTGAACGCGCCCGCGCCGGCCGCGGAGCCGGGGACGCCACGCCGGACGATGCACCCGAAGATGCCGAGGGAAGGGGAGCCGTTGCCGATCACGCAGAGCGGCGTGCCGGATCCGCGGCCGCACGGCGGACGGCCGCCCACGATGCGCGAGATCGCGGATCGCGCCGGCGTGCACACTTCCACCGTCTCGCGGGTGCTGCGCCAGGCCGAGCCCGTGGATGGCTGGTCGCCGGCGGCGCAACGGGTGCGCGAGATCGCGGCGGAGCTCGGCTACCGGCCCAACCCGTGGGCGGCGAGCCTGCGCACGCGCCGCACGATGACGATCGGGGCCGTCATGCCCCGGCTCACCGACGGCGTCGTCGCCACCATCTACGAGGGCGTCGAGCACGCCGCGCGCGAGGCGGGCTATTCGGTGCTGCTGTCCAGCCCGCCCGACACGGTCGAGGATCAGCGCGCCGCGATCGACCTGCTGGCCGGACGCCAGGTGGACGGGCTGCTGCTGTCCAGCCTGCACAGCCCCGGGGCGCAGTTCGCCGCGCAGCTGGGCGCGGGGGTGCCGATGATGGCCGTCAACCGGCACGCCGACGCCGGGCTTCCCGCGGTGACCGGCGACGACCGCCACGGCGGCCGACTGGCCGGCCGGCACCTGATCGAGTGCGGCTACCGGCGCCCCGCGGCGATCGGCGGGCCCGCGCACGCCACCACCGGCAACGACCGCGTCGCCGGGTTCCTCGAGGCCGTCGAAGGGGATGCGGCGGCCCCGGTCGCGGTCGCGCACGCGGTGTTCGACGTGGCCGGGGGCATCCGGGCGGCGCACGGGCTGCTGGACCGCCCCGACAGGCCCGACGCGATCTTCGCGGCCAGCGACTCGATCGCGCTCGGCGTGCTCGGCGTGGCGCGGGACCTGGGCATCGCGGTTCCCGACGAGCTGGGCCTGATCGGATACAACGACATCCCCGTCGCCTCGCAGCTGCCCGTGCCGCTGACGACCGTGGCCACGCCCGCGCGCAGGATGGGGTCTGAGGCGGTGCGCCTGCTGCTCGGGCTCATCGAGGGGCGCACGGCCGGGGGCGCCGCCCCGCCGGGCGAGGTGCTGCCGGTGACGCTGCGGGTCCGCGGCTCCACCCG
>CAZSOU010000138.1:0-4951 GCA_964608595.1 uncultured Rhodanobacteraceae bacterium | reverse complement strand
GTGGCCATGGAGATCATGCTCGGCATCCCGCTGGTGCAGGACTACATCCGCCAGGCCGACGTGCACAAGCTCGAGCAGGTGATAAAGGAGTCCACGCAACTCGGCATGCATCAGTTCTGATGCCGCGCGCAGAGCCACTCGACCAATGCATGTGCCGTGTGACTTGATCGGGGTGTGCGGCGAAAGCTCCTGCAGGGAGCCTCGAATGACCGTTGCACCCTGGAGCCACCCTTGTGGGAGGGGCCGGTGGCCCCGACGGATCTTGCGGTACACCCTGTCGGGGCCACCGGCCCCTCCCACGGGAAACTCCGATGATCCGCGGTCATTCGAGGTTCCCTGCAGGAGCGCATCTCATCCGCGACCGCCATGCGGCTCGATGATGAAACCGCACGTCGTCGCCCCGGCCCCGCAAACCGCATTGCGGGGCCGAGCAACTCCCGGCCTCAATGTCCGGTGATGCGTTCGGCTTCCTCTTCGTCCGGCGGCACCATGATTTCGTCCGGGTGCTCGTGGGCTTCTTCGCGGATCGCTTCGACCGACGGCGTGCGCCAGCCGCACTTGAGGCCCCAGAAGTAGAAAATCACGCCGAGAACGGCCACGACGGCCAGATCCCATCCGTAGGGTATGACGTTGCGACCGCCGAACGTGTCGCTGCCCAGATACGACACCAGGGCGAGACTGGGCAGGTAGACGATCAACCACCACGAGCCGTCGAGCTGACGACGAAAATCGTGCCAGTCGGCTTTCCACTGGTAATACAGATACACCGGCAGGGCGACCACCATCAGCAGAATGATTTCGCCGGTCAGCGGCCAGCGGGCCCAGTACAGAAGCTCGGTGGAAAAGATGAAGGCGATGCAGGCCAGAATTGGCAGACCCGCGATTCGGAGCGGGCGCTTCAGCTCGGGGGCCACGCGGCGCAAGGTCATCGCGCTGACCGGACCGGTCAGGTAGGAAATGATGGTGGCCACCGAAATCACGGCCGCCAGCGTGCCCCAGCCGCGGAAGAAGAACAGGAAGATGAAGCTGACCACCAGGTTGAGCCACATCGCCGGGCGCGGCACGCCGAAGCGCGGGTGGATGCGGCCGAACATCTTCGGCAGCGTTCCGTTGCGCTCCATGCCGTAGATCATCCGTGCGGTGGTGGCGGTGTAGGTCATGCCGGTGCCGCTGGGGCTGACCACCGCATCGACGAACAGCAGGAAGGCCAGCCATTGCAGGCCCAGAATGATCGCCAGATCCGCAAACGGCGAAGAAAAGTTGATGCCGTGCCAGCCAATGTCGGCCAGCATCTCGGCCGGCACCGCGCCGATGTAGCCGATCTGCAGAAGCACGTAGATGGCCGTGGCCAGGATGATCGACACGATCACCGCGAACGGAATGGTCTTGCCGGGATTGCGCGCCTCGCCGGCCAGATTCACCGGGCTCTGGAAACCGTTGAAACTGAACACGATGCCGGCAATGGCCACGGCCGTCAGCACGGAGGCAAAATCGGTCGAATGCACGCCGCCGTGGATGCCGACGCTGAAGTTGTGCGCGTCGAAGCCGCTGGCGATCAGAAGACCGGCCGTTGCCGCCGGGATGATCATCTTGAAAATGGTGATGATGGTGTTCGAGCGCGCAAACAGCTTCACGCTCCAGAAGTTGAACAGGAAATAGATCACCACCAGTCCGGCGGCGATCAACAGGCCGGTGGTGGTCAATTCCCCGTGGCCGCCCGGCATCTGGTGATACAGGTTGCGTGCCCATTCCCACTTCCAGGACGACATGTACTGGGCCGACGCCTCGGCTTCCACCGGAATCACCGAGACGATGGCGATCCAGTTGGCCCAGGCGGCGATGAAGCCGACCAGCGAGCCGTGCGAGTAATGGCCGTAACGCACCATGCCGCCCGATTCGGGGAACATCGCGCCCAATTCCGTGTAGGTCAGGGCGATGGTCATGATGATGAGGGCGCCGATTACCCAGGCCCAGATGGCCCCCGGGCCGGCCAACTGCGCCGCGCGCCAGGCGCCGAACAACCAGCCCGAGCCGATCATCGAGCCCAGACCGGTAAACATGAGAGCCCACGCGCCGACATCGCGACGTATCGAAGAATTGCCTGTCATTAGCCACTACTCGTGTTTGGGGTGCCGGATACCGGGTGGATCCGGAAAATTTCACCATGGTGGCAGAATCTGAACTCCGGTGCACTGTCCCACAGGTCATGAAGGGCGGGTTCAGGCACGCGAACATGCGGGGCGTAGACTGAAAATCCCTTTCCGAACCGAGGTTTGCAAATGAAACATTTGATGACCCTCAGCGCGGCCGGATTGTTGACCGTGGCATTGCCGGCTTTGGCCATGGCGCAGACCACGCCGCAGAACCAGCGTCAGACCACCCCGCCGAACCAACCGCAGCAGACCATGCCGCAGCAAATGCAGCAGCGCGGGACGCCGATGCAGAAAAATTCGCCCATGCGGCCGCCGACCACGGGCGCGCGTCAGGAGGTTGCCACCGCCCACGCGCACGCGTTGATGGCGCAAAACGCGAAGACGCTCAAGCAGACCAAACAGCACTTGCAGCACGTTCTCAATTGTCTGGAAGGCCGTTCGGGAGCGAACTACGATGCCGATGCCGGCAACCCGTGCAAGGGCAAGGGACAGGGCGCCATTCCCGACAGCATGAGCAACCCGTCGATGCAGACACGCCTGAAGAGCGCCGTGGCGCAGGCACAGCAGGGCTTGCAAGTCGACGACCTGCAACAAGCGCACACGATTGCCAGCAAGGTGGCCGGCCTGCTGCAGGCGCAGCCGATGACGCCCAAGGGCATGCAGCGTCAGCCGGTGCATTGACGTCGCATGGCCGGGTGTGTGCGGGGGCGCATCTCCTGCGTGACCTCCGTATCGCTTGAACGAAGCGCCACCGCTGTCGCGCATGAGGTGCGCTCCCGCGGAAAACACGTCCGACCGCCGCGAGGCTCGAAGATGCAGCATCCCCGTGCGTGCGCTGCGCTCCGGTCGAGTGCGGTCACGCGCGTGGTGATTGCACGCGGCGGGACGCCGCGGCTCGCGGTCGCCCGGGCCGCCACAGGGCATGGCACATGGCCAGCCACGGCGGCAGCGCAAGGGCGATCCACGGCAGGTTGCGCTGGTCGAAACCGGGAAGCCATTTCGCGACCCATGCCGACAACGCGACAATGCTCAGCAGTGTCACCAGCCAGCGGCTGAAACGCGAGCCTGACACACGCCAGACCGCCGGCAGCAACAGCAGCGCCAAGGGGCTGAACAGCAGAAGGTTTTCATTGGCCCAGGCCGAGTGGTGCTGCGTGAAGGCCCAAAGCACGGCCATGCCGATGCCCGCGATGCCGGCAAACAGCACCCAGATCGTGCTCAACACGCCGAAAATGATGTGCGCCGCCCGATGCTCGCCGCGCCAATGGCCGCTGGCCGCCAGCAACAGGCCAAGCACCAGTCCGGCGACCAACAGCGGCGGCACGAGATTCGGCGGCGCCTCGGGCGGCAGGGGTATGCGTGAGGCGGCCACCTGCTGATCGTTGGCGATCAACGGGCGGCCGTCGGCGAGTCGGACATGGCGCAACTCGCGCATCAGCTGCATCGGGATGAAACCGGCTTCCCAGCGACTGAGCGGTTGATCGGCATAACCGGACAAGCCCAGATCCAGCAGCAACATCAGCCATGGCTGGTTGGCCATCAGGCGATCGGTTTCACGGCGATAGGTGATGCCGTCGGACGGCTTTTCCAGTTGCGCCTCGAGAAGGCCGTCGAGAGCCTGATTCAGTGCGTCGCGCACACGCGTGGCGCAGTTGCGTGTGTAGTAGTCGTAGTCGTACTGACGATTTTCCGGCTGCAGGTTCCACAGCAGGTAATCGCGCAGCGCGTCGGCCTGCGCCGGCGTCAGGTTGAGGCGTTGGCGATGGATGAAACGCCCGGCCCGTCTGTAGTAGGCGATCTCCGGTCCGGTGCGTTCGGCATCCATGCTGTAGCGCATGTAGCCGCGCGCGAAATTGAGCAGGAAATCCTTTTGATTGAAATCGAACACGCCGTAGTTGAAGTTGACCGATTCACCGCTTCTGGCGTCACGGATTTCGATGGCGTCGTGACCGAAGCGCTCCCAGTAAACCGCGCCGGGGCCGTAGGTGATCAGCGACACTTCGAGATCGGCGCCCGGCGCGTCGGCGATTCCGGCGTGGGCGGATGACGGCAGGGCGAACAGCGCCAGCAGGAAAAAGATGGCAGGCAGGACGTGGCGCGGCATGATTTTCAAGATGATCGAAATGCCCGTGTCGGGAGGGAGCGCATGGGACGCGGAATGGCACTTGGCCCGCCGGCGGCGGTGGGCCAGGGCTCGCCCTACGAAAGCGACGATGCGGCGGCGGTCGTGTCCGGCTGCACCCGCAACTGCAAAACGCGACGGTCGTCGGCCTGCAGGACGTGGAACAGATACGGATCGATCACGGTTTGCTCGCCGACTTCCGGCAGATGGCCGAATTCGGCCGTGACCAGGCCGCCGATGGTGTCGAATTCCTCGTCGGAATAATCGGTGCCGACCTCGGCGTTGAAGTCGTCGATCGGTGTCAGCGCACTGACCAGCCAGCCCGAATCGTCGGACAGTTTCTGCATCATGACCGGCGGTACTTCGTCGTCGTGCTCGTCGTCGATTTCGCCGACGATTTCTTCCAGTACGTCCTCGATCGTGACCAGCCCTTCGACGCCGCCGTACTCGTCCACCACCAGGGCCATGTGGTTGTGGCTGAGGCGGAACTCGGCCAGAAGCACGTTGAGACGCATCGATTCGGGAATCAGCACGGCCGGGCGCAGCAGCGAGCGGATGTCGCAGTTTTCACCGTCGCCGAAGTACTTGAGCAGATCCTTGGCCAACAGGATGCCGAGGATTTCGTCCTTGTCGTCGCCGTGCACGGGAAAGCGCGAGTGGCCGGATTCGACCACGG
>CAZSOU010000137.1:0-4960 GCA_964608595.1 uncultured Rhodanobacteraceae bacterium | reverse complement strand
TCGGCCTACGAGGCCCGCTCGCGCGAGGAACTGCCGGTGCTGAACCGCTGGTTCGAGGGCGTCGAGCCGCCCGTGGCCCGCTACCTCCTGCCCATTCTCTACAGCCGCGAACAGATCGAAAAAGAAGGCAACCGCGTGGACGCCGACTGGGGCATCGTCGGCTGCCTGTACACCATGCAACCGGCGGAAATCCCGATGGCGCCGATCACCATGCTGCGCAACGCGCTGGGCGTGGAAGAAGGCGGCTCCGGCGTGCCCGTCGACCGCGAAGCCTACGCCCGCAGCGTGGCCTTCTGGGACACCCACGCCAACTGGCGCGCCTGATCCGCTCTCCCCGCAGGAACCGCGCTGGACGCCATCAGCTGGATCCGCGAGGCGCCGGTGCCTGCCACATGAACCATTGCGGAACACCCAGCACGTCACCTTCGCCGATGACGCGGAAACCGAGATGCCGGTACAGGCGCACGTTGCGCCACATGTCCGTTTCCAGATAGATCGGCCAAGGCGAATCCGCCAGCCGGCGCTGCGCGGCGGCGGCCAGCCGTCGCCCGACATGCCCCCGATGATCGCGAGCCACGGCAAACGGTCCCATGTGCCAATGCGGCGCTCGCGGGTGCGCGCGATGCCACACCCGTTGCCAGCGGGCCAGACGCCACAGCGTCGGCGGCGGCACCGGTCCCAGCGTCACGGCCAGCCGCGCCCAAACCTGCAAGCCGGGCCGGCATGCACCGGGACGCATCATGCCCAGCACACCGACCAGCGCATCCTCACGCCAGGCGCCCAGCACGACGCCCCGGACCATCACCATCCCGAGCACGGCCCGAAACAATCGCTCCAGGTGGTGGATAGTCACGGCGGACGCCGCGCCGAACACCGCGCCGTGGGTCGGGTTGTCCGCCATCGCGCGGGCCAGCAACGCGGCAGCCTGCACGACATGCGATTCATTCAGCTCGCGGATCAGCGGCGGCGGCATGCGGTCCTCCCGGCGTGTGGTTGGCGACACTCACGATCCCGTGCATGATGGCCCATTTGTACTTGGCAACCCAGCATGTTCCGTCCCGTATCCCCGCTGCGAATCGAGGTCCCCGGCGGTACCCTGCACGCGCAGGCCTGGCCGGGCCGAAGCGCCGCGCCGCCCATCGTGCTGCTGCATGATTCGCTGGGCTCGGTGGCGCAATGGCGCGAGTTTCCGGCGGCGCTGCGCGACGCCACCGGTCGTACGGTCTGGGCCTGGGACCGGCTTGGCTACGGCCACTCCACGCCACGCGACACCCGGCTCGGACCGGACCTGTTCGATGCCGAGGCCGAAACGTTCTTTCCCGCGCTCATGGCGGCCATCGGCGCGGACAGTTGCGTGCTGTTCGGCCACAGCATCGGCGCAGCGATGGCGCTGACCCTGGCGGCCCGCCATCCGCGCTGGTGCCGGGCGGTGGTCAGCGTGTCGGGACAGGCCTTCGTGCACCCCATGACGTTGGCCGCGGTGCGGCGTGCCCACGCCACGTTCGACGATCCCGAACGCTTCGCCAAACTGGCGCGCTTCCACGGTGAACGCACACGCTGGGTGCTGGATTCGTGGCCGACGCTGTGGTTCGATCCGGCCTTCCGCGACTGGTCGCTGGACCCCGTGCTGCCACATGTCGCGTGCCCGGTGCTGGTGATCCACGGGCGTCGCGACGAATACGGCCCGACCGACTTCCCGAAGCGCATCGTCGACAACGTCACCGGTCCCGCGTCCCTGTGGATGCCGGACGATGGTGGCCACTTTCCGCACGCCACGCATGCCGACGCCCTGCTGGCGCGTGTAAAAGCCTTCCTCGCCACGCACACCATGTGAGGCGCCACCTCGACGCGGTTTACGCGGCATCCATCCACGCCCGTGGCCGGCATGCCACCATGAAGACCACGACGTGCCCCGCACGTCGCCGTTTTCGCCCGGATGCCGTCCTTGAACGTCCTGATGATTCTCGGCCATCCGCGCAAGGACAGTTTTTGCGCGGCCCTGTTCAACGCCTGTCGCGAAGGCGCGACGGCCGCCGGTGCCCATGTCGAAACCCTGCGCCTGGCCGACATGGACTTCGATCCGAACGTGCATGCCGAATCGCCCGAACAACAGCCACTCGAACCGGACCTGCAACACGCCCGCGAACTGATCGAATGGGCCGATCACCTGCTGTTCGTCTATCCCACCTGGTGGGGTTCGGCGCCGGCGTTGTTGAAAGGGTTTCTGGATCGCATCGTCATGCCCGGCTTCGCCTTCCACTTCCGCGACCCGGACAGACTGGGCTGGGACCGGCTGTGGAAAGGCAAGACCAGCCAGGCGATCACCACCATGGACACCCCGCCCGTGCTGTATCGGCGCTATTACGGGCAGCCGGGCACGCGCGCGCTGTTGCGTGCCACGCTGGGATTCTGCGGTGTGCGCGCGCGCCGCGGGCTGATGCTGGGTCCGGTGCGCCTGTCCGACGCCGAACAACGGCGCCGCTGGCTGATACGCGCGCAACGCATCGGGTTGGCCGTGCAAGGCGGCCCGGGCCGACGCATCGTGCGGCGGGTCAGCCCGTGGTTGCTCGCGTTGCGATTGCAGTTCTATCCCATGAGCTGGGCCGCCTACACCATCGGCGCGCTGGCCGAAGCTGGTACAAACGCATTCGCCAGCGCGGCTTACTGGTGGGGCTACATTTGCCTGTTTGCGCTGGAAGCGGCCACGGTTTTCGCCAACGACTGGTTCGACTACGAAAGCGACCGGCACAATGCGAGCGCCGGGCCTTTCAACGGCGGCTCTCGCATGCTGGTGGAACGACGACTGGATTTCCGCCAACTGCGCCTGGGCATCGCCGCGGCGCTGACCATCAGCCTGGTCAGTGCCGTGTTTGCCATCCAGCTGGCGCCTCGACCCGGTGGAATCGCGCTGATGCTGGCCGTCATGCTCGTCCTCACGCTTGGCTACACGGTGCCCCCGCTGAAACTGTGTCACCGCAGCCTGGGCGAACTGGACGTCGGACTGACGCACGGCCTGATCGTACTGCTGTTCGGCTATCTGCTGATGGGCGGCACGTGGCTGAATCCCACCCCGTGGTTGCTGGCCTTGCCGATCAGCGTCGCGGTGTTGCCGGCGATCATTCTGTCCGGCCTCCCCGACCGCACGGCCGATGCCGAGGCTGGCAAGATTTCGCTGCCGGTGCGGCTGGGAGCACGCAAAGCGGCACAGTTGGCCATGGCATTGACGATGGTCGCGGCGGCCCTGGCGTTGCTGGTGTCACGTCTTGCGCCGGTCACGAACGGCTTCCGCGGCATCGCGTGGGGCACGATTCCGCACGCGGGCATTCTGGTGCTGATGCTGTGGCGTTTGCTGCACAGCGACAAGCCGCTGGCCGACCGACGCATCGACGGCGTGATGCTGGTGGCGCTGTCGTACATCGTGTGGTTCGTGGCTGTCCCGCTGTGGAATCTCCTGTAGGCAACCTCGAAAAACCGTGGCGCCCTGGAGCGACCCTTGTGGGAGGGGCCGGTGGCCCCGACGGATCATGCGGTACATCCTGTCGGGGCCACCGGCCCCTCCCACAGGAAACTCCGATGATCCGCGGTTTTTCGAGGTTGCCTGCAGGACATCGGGATCCGGGGCTCGATCTTCGAGGTCTTCGATCGGATATCCGGGGCGCTCATCCCGCCAGCGGCAACCACCATGCCAGCATCAGCAACGTGGCAAGCAATATCGGCGGCGTCAGCAACAACCCGATTTTCATGTATTGACCCCAGCCGATGCGATGGCCCTTTTCGGCAAGCACGTGCAGCCACAACAACGTGGCCAGACTGCCGATCGGCGTGAGCTTGGGACCCAGGTCATTGCCGACCACGTTGGCGAACACCATCAGCTCGCGGGTCATGGCCGGCACATCGGCCTGTTGTATGGCCAGCGCACCGACCAATGTCGACGGCATGTTGTTCATCACCGAAGCCGCGACGGCTGACAGGAAGCCCGTACCCACGGTCGCCACGATGTTTCCATGCCGCGCAAGCGCCTCGAGCCATGTCGCCGCATGGCGTGTCAGACCGGCCTGGCCGAGACCGTAGACGACCACGTACATGCCCAGCGAGAACAAAACAATCTGCCAGGGAGCTTCCCGCAGAACCGCCTTCAACGGCACGACGGCACCCTGCCCGCGTCGCCACCACCGTCCCGCGATCGCCATCAAGATCAGCGCGCACAATCCGGTCGCTGCCGAAAACGGGACGTGCCACGGCGCCAGCGCGAAACAGGCGCCGATCCATGCCAGCAGTACCGGAATGGCGGCGCGGAACACCCATGGATCGATGATCGCACTGCGCGGATCATCCAGCGCATCGATATCGTGGCGACGGGGAATCACGCGCCGGAACGCCAACCACAACACACCCAGGGTGGTCGCGACCGATATCAGGTCGACCGGCACCATGATGGCGGCGTAGCGCCCGAAGGACACATTGAAATAGTTGGCGCTGACAATGTTGACCAGGTTGGAGATCACCAGCGGCAGGCTGGCCGTGTCGGCAATGAAGCCGGTGGCAATCACCAGCGCCAGCGCCGCCTTTGCCGGAAAACGCAGCCGCAACAAAATGGCCAGCACGATGGGTGTCAACAGCAATGCCGCACCATCGTTGGCGAAAAAAGCAGAGATGACGGCGCCCAGCAACACCACCAACACGAACAGCAGATGCCCGCGCCCGCCGCCCCAGCGCGCGACATACAGGGCCGCCCAGGTGAAAAAACCGGCACGATCCAGAATCAGAGAAATGATGATGAGCGCAACGAACGTGAAGGTCGCATCCCACACGATGTGCCACACCACTGCCACGTCGGCAAACCCCACCACGCCGAGCGCAAGCGCCACGGCGGCGCCGCCCAGGGCGCTCCAGCCGATGCCCAACCCCTTCGGCTGCCAGATCACCAGCACCAGGGTGACAAGGAAGATGGCCAGTGCAA
>CAZSOU010000136.1:0-5122 GCA_964608595.1 uncultured Rhodanobacteraceae bacterium | reverse complement strand
AACCAGACCATCGATCACGACACCGCCGTGCTGGTGGTGGAAGAACTGGGTCACATGCCGGTCGACGCCGCGGAGCGCTCCGCCGAGACCACGCTGCTGGAGCAGACCGCTTCGGTGGATGGCGACGGTGCCAAGGAGGCGCGTCCGCCGGTGGTGACCATCATGGGTCACGTCGACCACGGCAAAACCTCGCTGCTGGATCACATCCGTCGCGCCAAGGTGGCGACCGGCGAGGCCGGTGGCATTACCCAGCATATCGGCGCCTATCACGTGACCACCGACAAGGGCGTGATCACGTTCCTGGACACCCCGGGACACGCGGCGTTCACGTCCATGCGTGCACGTGGCGCCAAGTCCACCGACATCGTGGTGCTGGTGGTCGCGGCGGACGACGGCGTCAAGCCGCAGACCGTCGAGGCGATCAAGCATGCGCGGGCCGCCGACGTGCCGTTGATCGTGGCGGTCAACAAGATCGACAAGACCGGCGCCAACGTCGACAACGTCAAGCAGGGTCTGGCCAGCCACGAGGTGGTGCCGGAAGACTGGGGCGGCGATGTGCAGTTCGTGCCGTTGTCGGCCAAGACCGGTGAAGGCATTGATGCCCTGCTGGACGCCATTTCGCTGCAGGCTGAACTCATGGAGCTGCAGGCGGTGGTCGACGGCCGTGCCACGGGTACCGTGATCGAAGCCCGACTGGAACGCGGGCGCGGCCCCGTGGCCACCGTGCTGGTGCAGCAAGGTACCCTCGCCAAGGGCGATTACGTCGTCTGTGGTGTGGAGTATGGCCGCATGCGAGCGCTTGTCGACGAAAACGGCAAGCAGGTCGACAGTGCCGGTCCCTCCATTCCCGTACAGGTGCTCGGTTTGTCCGGTGTACCGGCGGCAGGCGACGATTTCGTCGTCGTGGCCGACGAGAAGCTGGCCAAGCAGGTGGCCGAAGAGCGTGCCCAGCGTCGCCGCGAGACGCGCCTGGTCGGCAAGGCCAATCGTCTGGAAGACATCATGGCGCAGATGGGCCAGGGCGAAGCCCAGCAGGTGCTCAACATCCTGGTCAAGGCCGACGTGCAGGGTTCGGCCGAGGCATTGCGCGAAGCGCTCGGCGAAATCGGCAACGACATGGTCAAGGTCAACGTGGTCGCCTCCGGCGTGGGCGGCATCACCGAGTCCGACGCCACGCTGGCCTCCGCATCCAAGGCGCTGCTGATCGGCTTCAACGTGCGTGCGGATGCATCGGCGCGCAAGGTGGTCGAGACCAACGGCGTGGATCTGCGTTACTTCTCGATCATCTACGACGTGATCGACCAGGTGACCCAGGCGGCTTCGGGCCTGCTCGGCAACGAAGTGCGCGAAGACATCATCGGCATTGCCGAAGTACGCGATGTTTTCCGCAGCTCCAAGTTCGGTGCTGTCGCCGGCTGCATGGTGTCCGAGGGCGTGGTCAAGCACAACAAGCCCATCCGCGTTTTGCGCGACAATACCGTTGTATTCGAGGGCGAACTGGAGTCGCTGCGTCGCCACAAGGACAACGTCGAGGAAGTGCATGCCGGTACCGAGTGCGGTATCGCCGTCAAGCAGTACAACGACGTCAAGGCGGGTGATCAAATCGAATGCTTCGAACGCATTGAGGTGGCACGTACTCTGTAGGGAGCCTCGAATAACCGTTGCACCCTTGAGCTACCCTTGCGGGAGGGGCCGGTGGCCCCGACAGGATGTACCGCATGATCTGTCGGGGCCACCGGCCCCTCCCACAGGAAACTCCGATGATCCGCGGTTCTTCGATGTTTCCTGTAGTGCCATGATATTGCCGAATTCCGTTTGCCTTTCGAGTCACCCTTTCCGACATCCCGTTGCCACCCACGAATCCCGGCGCACAACATGCCCTCGCGAGACTTCAAACGTACTGACCGAATCAACGCCGAACTTCGTCGGGAGTTGGGTACGCTGGTGCACGGCGTGGTGCGCGATCACGGGTTGCCGTCGGTCAGCGTCAACGACGTGCAAACCACACGCGACCTTGACGTGGCGACGGTGTGGGTAACCACGCTCAATGCCGACGAATCGACCGAGGCGGTCAAGGCATTGCGCGAAATGGCAGGCGAATTTCGCCACGAGTTGTCCAAGCGCATGCGTTTGCGTCGGGTGCCGGAGTTGCGCTTCAAGTACGACGACTCGGTCGATCGCGGCGAGCGTATCGAGACGTTGCTGCGCAATGAGAAGGACGAGGGGCGGTTGTAGGTATTCGCGGTCCGGGGGAGCGCACCCGTCACACGATACGACACGCCACACGCGGGTACAGGCAAGGCAATCCGGTTTTCGTGGTCGCGCAGGCTTGTTGTCCGGACACGAGCCCCGAGACCTTTCGCCGACAAGCATCTGTCCTGCCACAGTTGTGAATCCAAGCATGTCACGAAAATTTCGACGTTCCGTCCACGGCATTCTGCTTCTCGACAAGCCCCGGGGCCTGAGTTCCAATCAGGCACTGCAGGCAGCCAGGCGTTTTTACGGCGCCGCCAAAGGCGGGCACACCGGTAGTCTGGATCCGATGGCGACGGGGTTGTTGCCGTTGTGCTTCGGTGAGGCGACCAAGGTGGCGGGACTGCTGCTGGGATCGCGCAAGGCCTATGTTGCCGAATGTCGACTGGGTGCAACCACGCATACCGACGATGCCGAAGGCGAGGTGACATCGCAGCACGACGTGCCGGACATGGATCAGGCCTTTGTGGCGCAGGCGTTGCAGCAGTTCATCGGCACCATCGCGCAGGTTCCTCCGGCTTTCTCCGCGCTCAAGCGCGACGGCGTGCCCATGTACGAGCGCGCGAGGCGTGGCGAATCGATTCAACTGGAGGCGCGTGACGTCCGGATTGAGGACATCACCGTCATCTCCTGGAAGTCGCCGGTGCTGCGCTTTCGGGTGACCTGCGGCTCGGGAACCTATATCCGCTCGCTGGCACGCGATCTCGGCGAGACGCTCGGTTGCGGCGCGCATCTGACCGCTCTGCACCGCGAGTGGGTGGAGCCGTTTCTCGAGCCATCCATGCACACTCTGCACACATTGGAAACCCTGTCGCAGGAGCAGCTGGATCAGCTTTTGCTTCCTGTCGATGCAGGGCTCGCGAGCTTGCCGGCCGTGCATCTGGACGCCCCGGCCAGCCGGGCTTTGCAGCACGGGCAAAGGGTTTCCGGTGGCGACATGCCCCACGGGCGATGCCGGGCGTATGCGCCCGACGGACGCTTGCTGGCACTGGCGGAACGGCGCGCAGACGGGAACCTTCACGTGCTGCGCGGCTTCAATTTGCCGGAAAATGCGCAAAATGGCGCGTAAAATCCGCTGGATCGCTTGTTGTGGCGACCGTGACGCCGGTACAATTAGCGACTTCCCAATAAGTTGCATTGGTTGACACGGGGTTTGCGCAGGTTCATTCACGGGTGAATCCACGCAAGCCTCGTGCTTATTGTTTTTTCGAGGAAATGAACATGTCCCTGACGGCTGAACAGACCAGCAAAATCATCGCCGAATACGGCCAGAACGACAAAGACACCGGCTCCCCCGAGGTGCAGGTGGCTTTGCTGACGGCCCGTATCAAACACCTGACCGAGCACTTCAAGACGCACAAGCAGGATCATCATTCCCGCCGTGGTCTGTTGAAGCTGGTCAACCAGCGCAAGCGGCTGCTGGGTTATCTGAAGAAAAACGACTCCGGCCGCTATCAGTCGCTGATCGAGCGTCTCGGCCTGCGTCGTTGATGCCACGGAACCAGGAGAAAATCATGGCGAAAGTAACCAAGTCATTCCAGTACGGTAATCACGAAGTCACGCTGGAGACGGGCGAAATCGCCCGCCAGGCATCCGGCGCCGTGATGGTGTCCATGGGTGCCACCAAGGTGCTGGTGGCGGCCGTGGCCGCCACCAAGATGCGCGAAGGGCAGAGCTTCTTCCCGCTGACCGTCGATTACCAGGAAAAATTCTATTCCGCCGGCCGTATCCCCGGCGGTTTTTTCAAGCGTGAAGGCCGCCCGACCGAGAAGGAGACGCTGACCTCGCGTCTCATCGACCGTCCGATCCGTCCGCTGTTCCCCGACGGCTACAAGAACGAAGTGCAGGTCGTGGCCACGGTCATGTCCATGGACCCGGAGATCGACGGCGACATCCCGGCCCTGATCGGTGCCTCCGCGGCGCTGACCTTGGCCGGCGTGCCGTTCAAGGGCCCCATCGGCGCCGCCCGCGTCGGTTACGCCAACGGCGAATACCTGCTCAACCCGACGACCACCCAGTTGGAAGATTCCGAACTGGACCTGGTCGTTGCCGGTACCGCCAACGCCGTGCTGATGGTGGAGTCGGAAGCCAGGCTGCTGTCCGAAGACGTCATGCTCGGCGCGGTGGTGTTCGGCCATCGCGAAATGCAGGCCGCCATCAACGCCATCAACGAGTTGGTGGCCGAGGCCGGCCGCAAGGAATTCCATTGGGAAGCGCCTGCCGCTGACTCGGCACTGGAAGACGCCGTCAAGAATGCCGTCGGCGATCGTCTGGGTGAAGTGTTCCACATCAGCGACAAGCTGGAACGCCAAAAGGCCAAGCGTGCGTTGCAGGACGACGTCAAAAGCTCGCTGGCCGAGCAGGCCGAAGCCAATGGCTGGAACGATGCCGACATCGGCAACATCTTCGGCGACATCGAATACCACACTCTGCGTGACGGCGTGCTCAAGACCAAGCAGCGCATCGACGGTCGCGGTCTGGAAGACGTCCGCCCGATCACCGTGCGCACCGGCGTGCTTGATCGCGCCCACGGCTCGGCGCTGTTCACGCGCGGCGAAACGCAGGCTCTGGTGTCGATCACCCTGGGCACCAAGCGTGATGCGCAGATCATCGACGCGCCGGCCGGCGAATCCAAGGATCCCTTCCTGTTCCATTACAACTTCCCGCCGTATTCGGTGGGCGAGTGCGGCCGCATGGGCAGCCCCAAGCGTCGCGAGATCGGCCACGGCCGTCTGGCCAAGCGCGGCGTCATGGCCGTCAAGCCGGACATGGACAGCTTCCCGTACGTCGTGCGCGTGGTGTCGGAAATTACTGAATCCAACGGCTCGTCCTCCATGGCGTCGGTGTGCGGTTCCTCGCTGGCCATGAT
>CAZSOU010000135.1:0-5324 GCA_964608595.1 uncultured Rhodanobacteraceae bacterium | reverse complement strand
CGCAAGATCCGTCGGGGCCACCGGCCCCTCCCACAGGAAACTCCGATGATCCACGATTTTTCGAGGTTCCCCACACGCAAAACCGCTCCCTCGCAGGGGCTCTCGGTTGCCCGGATGTCGTCGGCGCTGGCGTATCCGTCGCGTGCCGAGCTGAACAGTCCGCGGCCCCGTTCGGCGGCGGTATCGAGCAGTTGTTCGTAGCAGGTCCCCGAGTCGATCGCGTTCAGTGCGATCTGGAGGTCCTCGCGACTGATGCCGCCGCCGACGTGACCTTTGCCCGCCGACGATGCTGTCGAAATTGTCCGACAGGGTTTGCGTTGCCTCGCGCAACGTCATGTCGTCCGTTGATGTGTCGGACGGGGCACCAAACGAGGGCCTTGACCAGCGATGCGTCCCCGGCAGGGGCCTCGAATAACCGTTGCACCCTGGAGCCACCCATGTGGGAGGGGGCGGTGGCCCCGACAGGATGTACCGCATGATCTGTCGAGGCCACCGCCCCTCCCGCAGGAAACGCCGATGATCCGCGGTTCTTCGAGGTTCCCGGCAGTGAATAGGAAGGGCTGTTCGGATTGACGGGCGCACCCATGGTGGCATCCTCATGACGACAGTGATGGATTGGGAGGTTGCCAGAAGGGTGCCGGGACGGTAATTGGGAGAAACCCCAGGGTTTCCGCCCCGGTTTCGGATGATTCAGCCGCTGGCGGCATCAAGCAACTGAAGATCTTCCGTGTCCAGAGTCAATGTCGCGGCGCCAACAAGCTCCTGGAGTTGGCTGGTGCTGGTCGCGCTGGCGATCGGGGCGCTGATGCCGGGGCGGGCCATCAGCCAGGCCAGTGCCACTTGCACCGGTTTGGCGCCGTGCCGGCTTGCCGTGGTGTCCAGGGCATCCAATATGCGCAATCCCTTGTCGTCGAGATACTTGCCGGCACCTTCGGCGCGCGCCTTTCCGGCCAGATCGTCCCGGGTGCGGTATTTGCCGGTCAAAAAGCCGCTGGCCAGCGAGTAGTAGGGAATCACGCCGATGTCCTCGCGGCGGATCAGCGGCTCCAGCGTGGACTCGTAATCGTCGCGTTCGACCAGGTTGTAGAGCGGCTGCAGGCTTTCGTAGCGTGGCAAGCCGTGTTTCGCGCTGACGTCCAGCGATGCCTGCAGTTGTTCGGCCGTGAAGTTGGAGGCGCCGATGGCGCGGATCTTGCCGGCTTCGATCAATTCGGCGTAAGCGCCCAGGGTGTCCTCCTGCGCCACGTCCGGGTCGAACTGATGCGCCTGGAACAGATCGATCACGTCGGTCTGCAGGCGTTTCAGGGCGTCGTCCACGGCTTGTTTCAGGCTGTCGGGCGACAGGCCGGGGTTGTGGTCCCATTTGGCGCTTTTGCTGGCGATCAGCACCTTGTCGCGCTTGCCCGACTGCTTGAGCCATTTGCCGATGATGGTTTCCGATTCGCCGCCGCGAAGTCCCGGCGCCCAGCGCGAATAGACGTCGGCGGTGTCGACCATGTTGAAACCGGCGTCGACGAACGCGTCGAGCAGGCGGAAGGAGGTGGCTTCGTCGGCGGTCCAGCCGAACACGTTGCCGCCGAACACGACGGGCGCGATGGACAGGCCGGATCGACCCAGGGAACGCATGTGCATGAGCAACTCCGGAGCGCGGGAGGAATGTTTTCTACATTGGAACGGATAACCTCGTCATGCAAGTTACAATGGCGGCTCCTGACCAGCCCCGTATCGCGGCCGAATATTTTCCGTTCGTCCTTGCCGAGGAAGAAGGCTGATCAGGTGGCTGCTTGCGACACCTATGCCGTCGCAATATTCATTATCCCCATCTATGAGAAACATCATGCAACGTACGGCCATCCTCATCGACGGCGCCTATTTCCTGGCGCGTTATCGCAAGGTGTATCCCGACCGCGACGCCAACGACGCGCGCAGTGTCGCGCGTTCGGTATTCGGCATGGCGCTGGAACACATCAAGGCCCTGGATCGACCCAAGGAAGCGCTCTACCGCATTTTTTTCTACGATTGCGCGCCGCTTCACCGCACCATGGAGCGTCCGGTCAGCGGCGACCCCCTGGATTTGGGCGCCAGTACCATGGCCACGTTTCGCCGCGAACTGCACGACAGCCTGCGCCGCCAGCGCAAGATGGCATTGCGTCTGGGGCGTCTGACCGAACGCGGCGGCCACTGGAAGCTCAAGCGCGATTGCTACGAGCCGTTGCATGAAGGCGACATGGAATGGGAAGACCTCGAAGACAATCACTTCGAACCCGATCTCAAGCAAAGCCAGGTCGACATGAAAGTCGGCATCGACATCGCCACGCTGGCATTCAAGCAACTGGTCGATCAGATCGTGCTGGTGGCCGGCGACGCCGATTTCGTGCCGGCCGCCAAACTGGCGCGGCGCGAAGGCGTCGACTTCATTCTCGACCCCATGTGGCAGGGCGTCGCGCCGATGCTGCATGAGCATATCGACGGTCTGCAATCGGTCTGTCCGCGGCCATATTGACGTATCGTTGACACAACTGAATACGGCCTGCATGTAGTCTGCGTGCGGTTCAACCTGAAAATCAGGAACACAAACCATGATGAAATATGTTTTTGTGGGATGTCTGGCACTGCTTCTGTGTGCCTGTCACGAAGGAAATGCACCGGTTGACAACGCAGCGGCCGAAAGCGCGTCCAGCGCCGTCACCATCAGTTCCGCAACGACGGGGATCGACGAGGATCATCCCGACGAAATCACGCCGCCGCGCAGTGCGGCGCAACTGTCGGCCGACATGCTCGACAAGGTCCTGGCCGGTTCGGCGCGTGGAGACGATGCCAGAAAGCTCGATGACGTGCGCCATCCACGCGGCACGTTGGGATTTTTCGGCCTGCGGCCGGACATGAACGTGATCGAGATCGGCACCGACAACGGCTGGTACGCCGCGATCCTGGCGCCGCTGTTGAAGGATGACGGCACGTACACCGTGGCGTTGGTGTCGCCGCTGAGCAGCGACAAGAGCGCGGCGGCGATGCAATCGCTGCGTCAGCAATTCGACGCCCATCCCGACGTGTACAGCCGTGCGCGTCTGGCCTCGTACGATGCGCATACACCCAACCTCGGCACGCCCGGCTCGGCCGACATGGTGCTCGCGTTCCGTCAGGTACACGCGTGGGTCGCCGCGGGAACGCAAGCGGCAATGTTTCATGCCATCCACGACGTGTTGCGTCCCGGCGGCGTGTTCGGCGTCGTGGTCAATCGTGCCCCGGATGATGCCGATGCCGACGATCTCGAAGGCAAGCCCTATGTGCGCAAGGCCGACGTGACCAAGTGGGCGCAGCAGGCCGGTTTCGAGCTGGATGCGACCAGCAGCATCAACGCCAATCCGGATGCGGTCGGCATTCGCGACAAGGCGCCCGACGATGCCGACCGCATGACCTTGCGCTTCGTGAAACCGATCAAGCCGGCCCGCGCCGCCAGCGTCTGAGCGCGCGCGTGCTGATCGCGCTCAACAAACCGCATGGCGTGCTGTGCCAGTTTCGCGATCCCGAGGGTCGGCCGACGCTGGCGGATTTTGTCAGGCATGAAGACGTCTATGCGGCCGGACGTCTGGATCGTGACAGTGAGGGTTTGCTGCTGCTGACCGATGACGGCCGGTTGCAGCATCGCCTCACCGATCCGCGTCACAAACAACCCAAAACCTATCTGGCGCAAGTCGAGCGTGTGCCCGGCGCGGCTGCGCTGGAGGCATTGCGTGATGGCATCATGCTGAAGGACGGCATGACCCGTCCCGCCCGGGCGCGCCTGCTGAGTGCCGAGCCGGACAATCTGTGGCCACGCGATCCGCCCGTGCGATTTCGCAAAAACGTGCCCACGGCGTGGCTGGAACTGATTCTGCGCGAGGGGCGCAACCGCCAGGTACGGCGCATGACCGCGGCGGTGGGCCATCCCACGTTGCGGCTGGTGCGTGTGCGCATCGGCGAGTGGGGGCTGGACGGGCTCGCGCCCGGAGAAACGCGCATGTTGCGACGATGAGCCATCGCCCCGCACGCGGGGAAGGTGTGCGGAAGCCAACGAATTCACCGACCTGCGTGCGCCCGGGCGTGTCGATGCGCTGTCTCCCGGGATGCAAAGACACTACAACCCGAAAAAAGCCCGCGCCGTGGCGGTACTGTTGGCCGCAGTGACAGCGGCCTGTTCGCCGCGATCGCGAGCCACCTCACGGCAGATGTGCGCCAGGTACATCGGCTCGTTGCGCCGGTTCGACGGTTTGGGGTCGATGTTGCGCGGCAGCAGATAGGGCGCGTCGGTTTCCAGCATCAGCCGGTCGGCGGGGATTTCGCGCACGAACTCGCGCAGGTGCGTGCCGCGGCGTTCGTCGCAAATCCAGCCGGTGATGCCGACGTGGCAATCCAGATCCAGATAATCGAACAGGGCCCGGCGGGTATCGGTGAAACAATGCACCACGACAGCCGGGAGCTGATCACGCGCGCTTTTCAGCACCGACAGAAAATCGTCGTGCGCATCGCGCTGGTGCAGGAACACCGGCATGTGCAAATCGATGGCGATGGCCAGTTGTTTCTCGAACGCGGCCAGTTGCACCGCGCGGGGCGAGTAATTGCGGTTGTAGTCCAGGCCGGTTTCGCCGACCGCGCGCACGGCGTCATGGGTGGCCAGCTCGCGCAACTCCGCCTCGGTGGCCGCGTCGTAGTCGATGGCATGGTGCGGATGCACGCCGGCCGTGGCGGACAGGGTACCGGGGTGCGCCTCGGCCAGTCCCAGGGCGGCATGGCTGCCTTCGCGATCGGCGCCGGTGACCACCATGTGTGCCACGCCGTGTTCGTGCGCGCGCGCGCGCACCGCGTCGCGGTCATGCGCGAACGAGTCGTGGGTGAGGTTGGCGCCGATGTCGACGAGTTCGAGAGGTGTGGTGTCGGGCATGGTGGTCGGCATGGATAGTTGGTGAGCACTTGTCGTGCGGAGATGGCGGTGACGGGTCCGGTTTCCGGCGGCTCATCGCGGCCATGGGCCGCTCCCACAAAGGGTCCCAACCGTCCCGGGCGAGCCCTGTGGAGAACCTCGAAAAACTGCGGATCATCGGAGTTTCCTGTGGGAGGGGCCGGTGGCCCCGACAGGATGTACCGCATGATCCGTCGGGGCCACCGGCCCCTCCCACAAGGGTAGCTCCAGGGTGCAACGGTTTTTCGAGGCTCCCGTGGGAGCGGCCCATGGCCGCGATGCGCTCCCGAGTCCCGTCAAAGATTCTGGTACGTCGGCCCGGAGCCGCCTTCCGGCGTGGTCCAGATGATGTTCTCGTACGGGTCCTTGATGTCGCAGGTTTTGC
>CAZSOU010000134.1:0-5437 GCA_964608595.1 uncultured Rhodanobacteraceae bacterium | reverse complement strand
GGATCGTGTCCAAATCCCGGTCCCACAGATGGCTGTACACGTCCAGGGTGACCGCCGCCGACTCGTGCCCCAACATGGTCTGCACCGTCTTGACATTCGCCCCCGCATGGATCGCCAGCGACGCCGCCGTATGCCGCAGCTCGTAGGTGGTCACCGCGACGGTGCTGTACCGCTCCCACACTGGCCGCCACCGGATACGCGTCCACGGCCGGTCCCGCGCATCATGCAGCAGCGGCGCGCTGGGAAGCCTCCCCTTCGACGCCGCCACCAACTCATCGAGCAGCACACCCCCCACCGGAACCTCACGATTCTGGTGCGTCTTCACATCCCCTACCCGACCCTTGGCGTCTACGGCTTTGGTGACCGAGAGCCTGCCCCGCCGGGCATCCAGGTCACCCACGAGCCACCCGAACGCCTCCCCCGGCCGCACCCCCGTGCGCGCCAGGGTCCGCACCACCAGCCGGGTATGCGCGTCCGGCATACCAGCTTCGAGCCTGTCCAGCTCGGCGACCGTGAGGAACCTCCGATCCGAGCGCGGCACGCTCGGTAGCGTCTTCGCGCCGACCGGGTTCTCCGGGATGATCCGCTCCTCCACCGCCATCGCCAGCATCGACCGCATGACGATCCCGGTTTGCCGGCGCGCCGACGCACCGAGCGGGCGTGTCTTCCCCCGCTCGCAGCCTTTGGTGGTGGTGAGGGTGGCGAGCCACGCCGCGAACACCGCACCGGACACGTCACGGCACCGCACCGCACCCCACCGGGGTTCGATACGCGCCCACGCTTCACGGTGCGATTCGCGCGTCTTGTCGGCCATGTCCGCGCGGGCCGCATACCAGACCGGCCACAGATCGGCGAGCGTCACCGACGCTTTGTCGCGGGTGATGTGCGTACCGGCACGCTGCCCGCTGCCCACGTCTTCGAGGTGCGCGACTGCCGCGTCCTTGGTGGGGAACGTCTTGGTGACCCGCCGGCCCGCCTCGTCCCAGCGGGCCTGCCACCGGGCGCCCTTCCCCCACCGGCCGGTGCGCACCTTCTTCCCGGTGCGCGGGTCCCGCCGCATCCACAAATCCTTGACGCTGGACACGGCGCACTACCGTAGGTCCGGGCAGTAGACGGCGACCGACGCATCGAACATGTTGGCACCATTGCCGACGCCGTGCGTCCCGTTCTCCAACGTGGTGCGCAGCCGGTCCGGATCCGCCCCCGACCGCAGCGTGTCACACGTCCCCTTCGCCGTTTCGATCAGTTCCGACGACGACACGCCGTCCCGCCAGAAGCTGTTCAGCTTCGACAGGAACACTTCGTCCTTGCCGGTGGGCGCGGGCTCCTGGTTGTGGAGGGTGAGGACGAGGCCGATCGTGAAGACGGCGGCGACGATGAGGACGACGAACAGGATGTTGAGGCGTCGCCGCGTGGTGGTGGTCATGACTGGGACTCCCCGGCGCTGTTCATTCGCTGCCATGCCGCCTTAGCTGCGTCATCGACGGCCGTCGCCTTGTCTACGCACGTGATGGGCGCGCAGTTGGTGTAGGCGTTGGTGGCGTCCGTGAGCTGGCGTGACAGTTGCTTGGCGTCGTCGGCGGTCGGCCCGTGGGTGCTGTCGAGCTGCTGGGCGAGTACCCCGGCCGTGTGGTTGGCGTCGGTGACGCACCGGTCTCGCACGGTGGGCGCCATGTTGGCGCAGCCGGTGTCGAGGCTGGACTCGAAGTTGCTGCTGAGCGTCGCCCACTCGGCGGGTGTGGTGTCGGCGGGGCTGTCACTGCCACACGCGGCGAGGGTGAGCGCCGCGGCGATCACGCCGACAACACTGACCCCGATCCGGACAGGGCGTCGGATAGTTCCATCGACTCGTCGGGCGTCATGTCGCGCAGCCGGGCCATGAGCACGTGCGCGGGGACTCCGACCGATGCCGCGGTCGCAGCGATCGACCTCGTGGCAGCGAGTGAGCGGATCGCGTCGTGGATGTACATGTGGTGCTCCGGGGATGCCGTAGTGATGGTGTCGCAAATCATGGCATGCACCCTGGTACTCGGGAAAGTGTACTGTCCGGTTTGCGCTAACTAGCATCATCGGATTCACCCTCCTCCATCCGCCACAGCTGTTGCAGCAGTTCACGTCTCGACATGTCGGTAGGCGGTTCCGGCTTCGCCACATACCCATCCAGGTCGTCCTGGTTGACCACGCCAGCGGCGACCAGCGCATCGATGTAGTTGATGCCCACGGACTCCAGCGTCCGCAGCTGCTCCGCCTTCGGCCGGGTGCGGCCCGACAGCCAGTTGTATCCCGTCGCGTAAGTGATGGTTCCCCCGCTGGCGCGCTCCAGCCCTGCAGCGCCGTCGATGTGCCGGCGGCGCAGCTCACGGTCTAGCCAAGCTCCGAAATCGGGTGTCATAGCCGCCCATAGTAGTTCGTTTGCGCACAAGACGGTAGGCGAGCGAGCAAGAAACCCGCTGGTCAGCGAACTACACGCATGTGATACGAGTTGCTTGCTAGCGATTGTTCTTGCGCGCACACCAGCGAAGCGCTACGCTTGCTAGCGAGCAACATCACCTGCCAGCAAGCACACCGGAAGCCTGAGATGAATCGACTACGACTCCGCATCGACCTGCGGGAATGGTGCCACCAGCACCGCACGAGCATCCGCCGACTCGCCCTCAAGGGTGGGCTCACACCCTCATCCCTCTACAAGTGCCTCGCGGGACAGCAAGGCATCACCGCCGACATCATCGTCGGCCTCATCGTCGGCACAGGACTCCGATTCGAGGAACTGTTCGACATCACCAGTTGACAGATAAGGGGGCCGGCCCCTGCCAGGACCGGCCCCAGCACGTCAACCCCCAACTACGACGAAAGGGCTCAAACGATGCACCCCACAGACTACCAGGCAACCGACGTTGCCGAACTCGCCGACATGGCGGCCCAGCTGCTCGCCGTCCGCACCCTCAAAGAGCGGGTCCTCGCCACCGAGAAGGCGATCAAGGCCGAACTCGATGCGGCGCTGCCGGTCGGCACGAAGCTCGCCGGGAAGCTCGCGGGCGAAAAGCTCGGCTCCGTCTGGAAGACCGACCCCAAGCCCGTCGCCTACGTGCAGTCCGAGGACCAGTTCCTCGGCCACCTGGAACATCACCACGAGGACCGGTTCGTCACCCACGTCACCATCAAAGACGCCGATCTGGGCGAGGTGGCGGCGGTGCTCATGGACCACGGCCACGAGGATCTGCTGACGATCACGCACGAGCCGCCCGACTGGCTGGTGCGGCAGGAGATGGCGCGTGCCGAGGCCGGGGAGGACATCCCCGGCGTGGCCCTGCGGGAGAAGCCGGCGGTGGTGTCGGCGCGGGCGGCGAAGAACGCCGACGAGATCGTGGAGCGCCTGATCCGCGACGGTCTGATCGATGTGGCGACGCTGGCGCTGGAGGTGGGCAAGTGAGCACCTTCGGTGAAGCGCTGCGGGCGTGGAGGACTTCACGGGGCATGTCGCAGCAGCAGCTATCTCAGGAACTACACAGGCGCGGTGTCGGCATCCCGCAGCAGACCGTCGCCCGGATCGAGCAGGGGAAACAGCCGCTCCGCGTGGATCAAATCGACGCGATTCTGCAACTGCTCGGCGTGACGTTCGAGGAGTTCCGGGACGGCGTTCCGAAGCCGTCGATCACCACGGCATCACCGGAAGACCTGATCGATGAGTTGCAGCGGACCATCAACCTGCTGCGGGAGGCGACGAAATGACCAACGTATATCAGGCGTGGGCTCAGGTGATGGGCGATGTGCAGGGCATCCGCAAATCGGAACGCAACAGCGCCCAGGGCTTCAACTTCCGGGGCATCGACCAGGTGCTCAACACGGTCGGCCCTGTCCTCCGCAAGCATGGTGTCGTCGTCTTCCCGATCGCCGAGGACGTGGAGCAGGAGCGCTACACGACCGCGAAGGGCGGCGTCATGCACTCGGTGGTGGTGCGCGTCCGGTTCGTGGTCGTCGGCCCCGATGGCGACCAGTTCGAGGGCGTCTCGTTCGGGCAGGCCGCCGACAGCGGAGACAAGGCGGTCTCCAAGGCTCAGTCCGTCGCCTACCGGACGTTCCTGCTGCAGTCGCTCACCGTCCCCACCGACGACCGCGACCCGGACGCCGACAGCCACGTGCGCACGTCGGCACCGTCGCCGGCCGACCAGGCGCGTGCCCAGCTGCGCCGCATCTGCCAGACGAAGAAGATCCCGTTGCGGGATGCGGGCGACACGTTCAAGGTGCGCACCGGCACAGATCTGAACACCACGGATGACGTTGCCGCGATCAACTCGCTCATCTCGCACTACGGGGAGAAGTGATGGATCCGGTTGCTATCGAGCAGGCGATCCGCGAGTGCGCGAACCGCATCGCCAAGGGGGTGTCGGTGTGCGCGAACACGTACTCCGCCTACCTCGACGCGGACAGGATGTACGACCGGGCCTATGCGCGGGCGTACATGGAGCACGACGGTCCCGCCCACGAGAAGCGGTATGCGGCCGAGCTGGAGACCGGCGGGGAACGGGCCGAGCGGGATGAGAAGGACGCCGCCTACCGCTACGCGGACCGGCAGGCGCGGGCGCTCGAAGCCGAGTTGCGCGCATGGCAGTCCGTGGGCGCGTCGGTGCGATCCATGTACGGCGTGGCTGGTCGGGGTGAGGGCGCATGACTACCAAGCGGATGCCCGCCGCGGTGGCGGGTGTGGTGATGGGCCGGGCCGGCGGCATGTGCGAAGCGTTCGTGGTCGGTAGCTGCACGATGCGTGTCGAGCACCTGCACCACCGCAAGCTCCGTTCGCGGGGCGGCGGGCACACGGTGCCGAACCTGATCGGTATCTGCCACGCCTGCCACGGCTACATCCACGCGAACGTGGCGGAAGCAACAGACCTGGGGTTGATCGTCTCCACCTATGCGGATCCAGCCCTGGTGCATGTGGTGCGCAGGGGCATTCGAGTGCTGCTTCGTGAGGACGGGTCGGTGGAAACGGAGGTGCCGCCGTGGACCCGCTGCTGACCCGCCAGGAGGTGGCCGCACTACTGCGTACGGATGTGTGGGAGGTGGGCCGCTGGATCCGCCGCGGCGAGCTGGTGGAGGTCCGGCTGGGCACCCGTAGCTCCCGTATCGCCCCGGACGATCTTGCCGCGTTCATCAAAGCCAGGAGGACAGCATGAGCATCACCGCCAGCCGGGCTGAGGGGCACGCGGTGGCGCTCGCCGCCGCCACCACCGGCCACTCCTACCTACCGCACGTCGAGTCCCTCCTCGCCGTCTGCATCGACTCGGGCGACCCGTTCACCGTGGACGACATCCGCGACTGGCTCCCCACCCCTGGGCAGGCGTGGCTGGACGGGCATGGCAACGCGCTCGGCGGCCTCATCACCGCCGCCGCCCGAGACCACCGCATCACCCCCATCGGCTGGACCACCAGCCGCCGCCCC
>CAZSOU010000133.1:0-5585 GCA_964608595.1 uncultured Rhodanobacteraceae bacterium | reverse complement strand
TCCAGACGCTTGACGATGACGCGATCGTGCAGCGGACGCAGTTTGCTCATGACGAATACCTTCCTGAAGGTGATGGATGATCTGTTTGGTGCCGTCCTGTTAGCACTCGACGGCAGTGAGTGCCAATTTTAGGGACGAATCGCCCGGTTTCAAGGGTTTCCGGCGACAAACCCGGTTATGGTGGTGCGCGGCAGGGTTTCAAGGGGCGACGCGGCAAGGCACCATGGCGGCGTGCCCGCTGCCGAGGATCCGCCCATGGCCGATTGCCTGCTTGCCCTCACCACCTGTCCCGACACCGACAGCGCCGCCGCCATCGCCCGCACGCTGGTGGACGAACATCTGGCCGCCTGTGTCACGCGTCTGCCGGGCGCCATGTCGACCTATCGCTGGCAGGAAAAGGTCGAAGACGACGCCGAGATACTGCTGCTCATCAAGACCACCGACACACGCTGGCCGGCGCTGCGCGAACGGCTGGTCGAGCTGCACCCGTATGACGTGCCGGAGTTGATCGCACTGCCGATGGCGGACGGATTGCCCGCGTACCTGGACTGGGTGCATCAATCGGTGCGTTGAAGTCGGGACGGCGCATGTGGCGTGGATGGCGTCCGGCGCCCCGCCTGCGCAAATACACCGGGTGACCGCCGGCCCGTCCGCCATGACGACGCCCGTTGTCGATGCCCGCCGCATGCCGGTACGGTCTTTGGTCGCACCGCAAGCAAATTCGGGCCTGGGTGGTCATAATGCATGTTGTCTTGCTGCACCCGTTTGCCCCGTCCACTCATGACCGCGCTCCGCCGCCTTCTGCATGCCGCTTTCGTTTCTTCCCTGCTGCTGCTCGCGGCCGCGGGCGGCGTCGCGCAGGCGCAGGCGCAGGCGCCGGGCGCCGGGCTGCTCGAGGTCACCGACGCGTTCCAGCTCACGGCCAGCGCCGATCAGGCCGGGACCATCCGACTGCACTGGAAAATTGCCGACCACTATTATCTTTATCGCGGTCGCATCCACGTCAAGGTACTCGGCCATGCCATCAAGGCCGACGCCCTCGATTTGCCGGCGGGCGAAAAAGAGCACGACCCCTATCTGGGTGACGTGGAGATCTACCACCACCAGCTCGACGCCACATTGCCGTATGCGCGCATCGACGAAAACGCGGGTGAAGCGCGGCTGGCCGTCACGTTTCAGGGTTGTCACGAAGTCGATCCCAAGATCTGCTACCCGCCGCACACGGAAAACCTGAATGTGGCGCTGCCGCTCGCCGCCGCTGCGACGGGCGCGGGCCAGACCTTGCCCGACACGGGCTTCAAACCGCCGAGCGGCCTGCTCTCGACGGCGCCATCCGGCCCGAACCGGGCGCAGCCCCTGCCGCCCGAAAAGGCCTTCGGGTTTTCCGCCATCGCCACCGCGCCCGATCAGCTGCTGTTGCGCTGGGTGATGCCCAAGGGCTACTACCTGTATCGCGACAAGACGCATCTTTCGCTGGTCGATGCCGACGGGCTCACGCTCGGTACGCCGCAATGGCCGACCGGCGTCGCGCATCATGACGACTATTTCGGCAGCTCCATCGTTTATTACGATGAGGTGGACGTGCCGGTAGCGCTCAAGGGCGCGGGTTCCGGCGCCGATCACGTGACGCTCAAGGCGCAATTCCAGGGGTGTCTGGAGAATGGCATCTGCTATCCGCCGATGACACGCACCGTCGACCTGACGCTGGCGGCAAGCGGGGCAGACCACGGCTCATCCTCGCCGGCTTCGACGACAACATCCGCATCGGCAGGCGGGGTGAATGGCAGGCCCGAACCCGTCCGGCCGGAGGCGTCGAACCAATCGGCGGTGCAGCAATTGGCTGGCAGTCTGGCGGGAAGTGGCCGCTGGCTGGCCCTGCTGGGCTTTTTCGTCGCCGGATTGGCGCTGGCGTTCACGCCGTGCGTGTTGCCGATGATTCCGATTCTGTCGGGGCTGATCGCGGGTGCCGGCGCCGACCGGCGGCTGTCGACCGCGCGCGCGTTCGTGCTCAGCCTCGTCTACGTGCTGGCGTCGAGCGTGGTGTTCGTGATAGCCGGCGTCATCGCCGGCTTGATCGGTTCCAGCGTGCAGGCGGCGTTCCAGTCGCCGTGGTTGCTGAGCGCATTCGCGCTGTTGTTCGTGCTGCTGGCCCTGTCGATGTTCGGTTTTTACGAGCTGCGCCCGCCGGCCGCGTTGCAACGACGCATCACGGCGATGAGCAATCGCCAGCGTGGCGGCTCGCTTGTCGGCGTGGCAGTCATGGGTGTCTTGTCGGCGCTGATCGTCGGCCCCTGCGTGGCGCCGCCGCTGGCCGGCGCGGTGCTTTACATCGCGCAGAGTCACGACCCGGTGTTCGGCGCGCTGGCCCTGTTTCTGCTCAGTCTGGGCATGGGTGTGCCGCTGATCGTGTTCGGCATCGCCGCGGGGCGCTGGTTGCCGCACAGCGGGCCGTGGATGAAGACCGTGCAAGCGGTGTTCGGCGTGATCTTCCTGGCGCTGGCGATCTGGATGCTGTCGCGTTTTCTCGCGCCGGTATGGATCATGTTGATGAGCGGCATGCTGCTGATCGCAAGCGCCATCTACATGGGTGCATTCGACCGCACGAATGCAAAATCCCCGGGTTGGCGGCGTTTGTGGAAAGCCCTGGGATGGGTATTGCTGGTCTTCGGCGTGGCCGAACTGGTCGGCGTGGCGGCCGGCTCGCGCAACCTGTTGACCCCCTTGTCCGGCTTGGGCGGCGCCACCACGCAAGCCACCGCCAAGCCCGCATTCCGCCCCATCAAGAGTGTGGCGGATCTGCAGCAGGCCGTTGCCGCGGCACAGGCCCAGGGCAAGCCGGTGATGCTGGATTTCTACGCCGACTGGTGCGTAAGCTGCAAGGAAATGGAGCATTTCACCTACAGCCAACCGCAAGTGCAGCAGGCCATGGCGCATTTCGTGTTGCTCAAGGCCGACGTCACCGCCAACGACGAGGCGGATCGGACGCTGCTCAAGCACTTCGGCCTGTTCGGGCCGCCGGCGACCATTTTCTACGACACGCAAGGCAGGGAAATCACGCGTCTGCGCCTGATCGGCTTCGAAAAGGCCGCACCTTTCCTCGACCGCCTCGACAAGGCACGGCAGGGCTGACATGGGCAAGCAATTTCTCCTCTGGTTCGCGGCCGCCCTGGTGGGTGGACTGCTGATGGTCTCCATCGGTACCTACCTTGGCATCGGCGGATTGCCGCCGCGCGTCGCGGCCACGTTGTTCGGCGCCCATGCCGATGCCGATTCATCCCCGGGGCCGACGCAAACACCGGCCCCGACCGCGGATTCCGCCTTGCAGGCAGGCGACGCGGTTCCGGCCGACTTTGCCCTGCCGGATCTGGACGGCCGGCCACAGGCGCTGGCGCAATATCGCGGTCGGATCGTGCTGCTCAATTTCTGGGCCACCTGGTGCCATCCCTGCCGGGAGGAAATGCCGGCGCTCGCCGCCGCGCAGGAAGCTCACCCCGAAGCACGCATCATCGGCATCGCCATGGACAACCCCGCCGCCGTGCACAAGTGGCTCGCCACCACGCCGATCGATTACCCGATCTGGCAGGGACTGGCCGGCGACAACGACCCGGCGGCACTGTTCGGCGATGCCCAGGGGCTACTGCCGTACAGCGTGCTGATCAGCGCCGACGGACACGTCCGTGCCACGCACATGGGCAAATTGAGCCCGGCGCAACTCGAGCAGTGGTTGCAGCCGAAGTCCTGACCTGCACCCAAACAGCGACGAACGCCGTCGATCTGCGCCGATCTGGACAAGTTGACGCCATGCGCGCACACTTGCGCCTTTGCACATCATGACCGTCGGGAATTGTCTCCTTGGCCAAAATCCTCGCCCTGCACGGGCCCAACCTCAATCTGCTCGGCACGCGCGAGCCGGATATTTACGGGCACGAAACCCTGGCGGACATCAATGCCGCCCTGACGGCGCGCGCCGAGGCGGCCGGTCATGAGTTGGCGTGGTTCCAGTCCAACGCCGAGCACGAGCTGATCGCACGCCTGCAACAGGCGCGCGACGACAATACCGATTTCGTGCTGATCAACCCGGCGGCGTTCACCCATACCAGCATCGCCCTGCGCGACGCACTGGCCGCGGTAGCCATCCCGTTCATCGAAGTGCACCTGTCCAACCCGATGGCGCGTGAGCCGTTTCGCCATCATTCGTATTTTTCCGACCTGGCCGTGGGCACCATCACCGGGCTCGGCGGCGACAGCTATCGCCTGGCCCTGGAAGCCGCGCTGACCCGCCTGCCACCGGCAGCCGATACCCTGTCTGTCTGACCCCTTCACCGGCCATCGTGCAGCGATCGGCCCTCATCTGCATCGACTTGAGGTTTTCATGGACCTTCGCAAAATCAAGAAACTGATCGACCTCCTCGAGGCCTCCGACCTCGCCGAACTGGAAATCAAGGAAGGCGAAGAAGTCGTGCGCCTGTCGCGTGCCACGCAGACAACCGCCGTCGCGCCGGCCCCGGTCGCGCAAGCCGCGGCCCCGGTTGCGCCTGCCGCCCCGGCGCCGGCGACCGCCGCCGCAACCGCCGATGAACCGGCGGCCGCGGGCGACGACACGCCCGCCGGCCATCAAGTCAAATCGCCGATGGTCGGTACCTTCTACGCTTCGTCAACGCCGGGCGGCGACGCCTTCGTCAAGGTCGGCCAGCAGGTCAAGCAGGGCGACACGCTCGGCATCATCGAAGCGATGAAAATGTTCAACCAGATCGAGGCCGAAGTGTCGGGCAAGGTCGTGGCGATCCTCGTCGAAAACGGCCAGGCCGTCGAATTCGACGAACCGATGTTCGTGATTGCGTAATCATTGATCGGGATCCCGGGCACGGGACGCGGGACTTGGCGGAGCAAGAGCATGCAACGGCGCTCTTGATCTTTCGAGTCCCGCGTCCCGGCTCCCGAGTCCCGGCGCTCGGAGCTTTCCATGCTAGAAAAAGTTGTCATTGCCAATCGCGGTGAAATTGCGCTGCGCGTGCTGCGCGCCTGCCACACCCTGAACATCCGCACCGTGGCCGTGCATTCCTCGATCGACCGCAACCTCAAACACGTGGGCATGGCCGACGAAGCCATTTGCATCGGCCCGCCACCCAGCGCGCAAAGCTATCTCAACATTCCGGCCATCATCGCAGCGGCTGAAATCACCGATGCCACCGGAATTCATCCGGGTTACGGCTTTTTGTCGGAAAACGCCGATTTTGCTGAACAGACCGAACAATCCGGGTTCGTCTTCATCGGCCCCAAGGCCGATACCATCCGCCTGATGGGTGACAAGGTGCAGGCCATCCGCGCCATGAAGGACGCCGGCGTGCCCTGCGTGCCCGGTTCGGGCGGGCCGCTGGACGAAGACGTCGACAAGAGCAAACGCATCGCCGCCGAAATCGGCTACCCGGTCATCATCAAGGCCTCCGGCGGCGGCGGCGGACGCGGCATGCGCGTGGTGCACACCGAGGCGCACCTGGGCAACGCCATCGCCACCACCAAGCAGGAAGCGCGCGCCGCGTTCGGCAACGACGAGGTGTACATGGAGAAGTACCTGGAAAATCCGC
>CAZSOU010000132.1:0-5586 GCA_964608595.1 uncultured Rhodanobacteraceae bacterium | reverse complement strand
AGCTGTGGTTGCCCCAGATGATCATGTGCTTGACGTCGGTGTTGTGCTTGCCGGTTTTTTCGGCCAGCTGGCCCATGGCGCGGTTGTGGTCCAGGCGCACCATGGCGGTGAAGCACTTGGGATCCAGATCCGGCGCGTTGGCCTGGGCGATCAGGGCATTGGTGTTGGCCGGATTGCCGACCACCAGCACCTTGACGTCACGACTGGCATGGTCGTTGAGTGCCTTGCCCTGCGGGCCGAAGATCTTGCCGTTGGCGGCCAGCAGATCCTTGCGTTCCATGCCCGGACCGCGCGGACGCGCACCGACCAGCAGCGCGTAATCCGCATCCTTGAAGGCCACGTTGGCGTCGTCGGTGGCGACAATGTCGGTCAGCAACGGAAAAGCGCAGTCGTTGAGCTCCATCACCACGCCCTTGAGCGCATCCATCGACGGCGTGATTTCCAGCAGATTGAGGATGACCGGCTGATCCTTGCCCAGCATGTCGCCGGCGGCGATGCGGAACAGGAGAGCGTAGCCGATGTTTCCGGCGGCGCCGGTGACGGCAACTCGTACGGGTGCTTTCATTTTGTGGACTCCATGACAATGAATCGAGGATGGGCAACGGCCCACCGCGCGGGGTTGGTGGGCCGTTGCCCACGCTGCGGTTATTTCAATTCTGCAAAAAATTCCTGAATGCGCTTGAGGCCCGGCTCCAGCTGCGCGGCAGGGCACGTGTAGCTGATGCGCATGCCGCGCGGCTCACCGAACGCCGAGCCGGGTACGCAGGCCACGCCTTTGGCATCCAGCAACGCCTTGCAAAGTTCGACATCATCGGAAATGGTGCGGCCGTCGTGGCTCTTGCCGAAGGCGCTCGACACATCCGGAAACGCATAAAACGCGCCTTGCGGTCGGGGGCAGGTGACACCTTCGATTGCCGTCAGTGCAGCCACGACCTGGTCACGACGACGGGAGAACTCCTCGCGACGTGCTTCGGGAATATCCTGGGGTCCGGACAATGCGGCCACCGCGGCGGCCGTGATGACTTCGGGCAAGCCGGTGATGTGGTTGGAATTGAGCGTCACCACCGCATTGGCGACATCGGCCGGTGCGGCGACCAGGCCCACGCGCCAACCCGGCATGCCGTACGTCTTGGACAGTGAATCGACGAAAATCACACGGTCTTTCAATTCCGGCCGCGCGTGCACGAAATTGTGATAACCGATGCCGTCGAACACCATGCGGTTGTAGATGTCGTCGGTGATGACCCACGTATCGGGGTGTTTCACCAACACGTCGGCCAGCGCCGCAATTTCGTCCCGGGTGTAGACCATGCCCGTCGGATTGGACGGATTGTTGAACAGAAACACGCGCGGCTTGCCGGCCAGTGCCTTGTCCAGCTGCTCGGGCGTCAGCTTGTAATGCTGCTCCGGCGGACACGGTAATGTGGTGACACGGGCGCCGACGATTTCGGCGATATCCATGTAACTGGTCCAGTAAGGCGTCGGGAATACGATCTCGTCGCCCTCGTCCATCAGCGCCTCGATCAGGTTGTACAGCACCTGCTTGGCGCCGATACCGGCGGCGCAGTTTTCGCGCGTGTACCCCGTCAAGCCGATGGCTTCGATATGCGCCAGAAACGCATCCAGCATGGCGTTGTTGCCGCGGTTGGAGCCGTACTGCCCCGAATCGTGCTGCAGTGACTCGCGCGCCGCATCGTACACGTGATCGCCGGGCAGAAAATTGGGCACGCCGATGGAAAAGCTGATGATGTCGCGGCCTTCGGCCTTCAGATGTCTGGCGAGGTCGGCGATGGCCATGATGGCGCTGGGCCTGGCGCGGCTCATGCGCTGTGCAAGCTTCGGCATGGAATGAGCACCTGTCAATACGAGGAGGTAGCAGCCGACAATTTTATCACACGCTCCACGAGGCGGATCGGGGGGCGACTGGCAATCTCCACCGAAATCGGGGCATCATGGGCCTGCCCGCCAAACGGCGGGTGGAGAAGAACTATCTACCATTCATGCGGGAGACACGTATGTTGCATTGGTTGTGGGTTTTCATCATCGGCCTTGTCATCGGCATCATTGCGAAGCTCATCATGCCCGGCAAGGACCCCGGCGGCTTCATCATCACCGCCATCATCGGCATCGTCGGCTCGTTCATCGGCGGCTTCATCGCCAAATGGATTTTCGGCGCAGGCGCGGGAGCGACCGCGTCGGGTGCCGGCGTCGGCGGTTTCTGGGGATTCATTCTCGGCGTGATCGGCGCCATCATCCTGTTGTGGATTTACCGCTTGGTATTCAAACCAAAACCAGGCGCTTGAAATTGCGCTTTCGACCGGCGCCCCGCGGGGCGCCGGTTCTTTTTGGAACTCGACCCGAATTCCGGATGGGACATGACCCTGTCGATCAAACCTGCGCGACGGGCCGGCAAGGCACTCGTGGTTCGCTGCTTTTGCTTGCAAGTGCAGGGGTGCATCTCATGCGCACCTGCAGCGAGAACCACGTGCATTGCGACCCATCACGGGATCAGCGCATCAACCGTCGTCGCGGCTTGACGGGAAATTTGCCGCGCCAGTATTCGATCAGCAAAAAGCCGCCGAGCATGCCGCCCAGGTGGGCAAAATGCGCCACATCACCCTGCGCACCAATCAGCCCCAGAATCAATTCCAGCGCACCATAGCCGGTAACGAACACCCATGCCGGCATCGGAATGGGCGGTATCAGCAACATGATGCGCTCGTGTGGAAACATCATGCCATAGGCCAGCAGCAGGCCGAAAATACCCCCCGACGCGCCAATGGTCGGGTAGAACTGGCCCGGGAAGAAGAAATACACCACCAGTTCATGACAGATGCCGGCAACAATCAGGCACACGAAGTAATAGATCAGGAATTCACGTTGCCCGAACAGGCGTTCGATGGCGCCGCCAAACATCCACAACGCGAACATGTTGAACAGGATGTGGGTGAAACCGCCATGCATGAAGGCGTAAGTCACGAGCTGCCAGATCTGGAAACTCACCTCGACCAGTCCATGCGAGGTCATCGCTTGATGCGCCTCGCCCCACGGCCACAACCCGAAGTGCAGCAACAGGAAGGGACGAAACAGTTGCTGCAACAGAAAGATCGCCACATTGGCAATCAACAGCGCACGCGTGGCGGGAGGCAGATCAAAAGGCATGAGTATTCCAGTCGCACGGAAAACGGCGACAGCCTAACCTACTTTGCAGACCCCCGCCGGAATCACGTTGGATGCCTTCAAGCACGGGCAAGTTCAATCTCGTCAGCTTTGCACCAGGTCATGCAAGCGTCGCGCACCGGCGTAATGGCGCGACCAGTAGGGATTGTCGAGACTGGACACCTTGACGACCTCGCCCGATGTGGGCGCATTGAGGAAGCGTCCGTGATCGAGATAAATCCCCACGTGGCTGATGCTGCGGCCATGGGTGCGGAAAAATACCAGATCGCCCGGCTCCAGCTCGTTGCGGGCAATCCGCTTGCCGTGGTCATACTGCAAGCGCGCACGGTGCGGCAGATCCACACCCAGCGCATGGCGGTATACGTAACGCACCAAGCCGCTGCAATCGAAACCGGTGCTGGGGCTGTGCCCCCCCCAACGATAGGCAATGCCGCGCAGGCTCCATGCCAGAGTCAGCAACATGTCGGTGGCGGCGGCCCGACTCATGTGTGCTTCGGGCACATCGACGGCGGACAGGTTCAGATGTCCGCTGGGCACCAGTCGTGGCGCGGGCGACGGCATGGTCGCAGGCGAAGGTACCGCCGCCATTGTCGACGAGGCAAAAAAACATGCCATGGCCGTCACGGCGACGGCGGCCAGTCGTTTCGTGCTCATGCGGAGCCCTGTCCCGGTGAAAAATCCGGTCGCCCGCCCTGCACGCGGCAACCTCGATGGCGCCACACGATAGCAACTCTCTGACCCGGTGTCGTTCTGTTTTCGTTAAGATTTGCCTGAACAAGCCGGAAATGCGCACCCCGTCATGAAACACCGCACGGTCGCTTCAGACGTAGGTGCGCTCACCAAACAACGCACGGCCGATCCGCACCTCGGTACTGCCCTCGGCAATGGCGAGTGCAAAATCGCCGCTCATGCCCATCGACAGGCGCGGCAGCTCCATACCATCCTCGCGAGCCTGATCGCGCAATTCGCGCAACCGGCGAAAACAGGCGCGCACGGCCTCCGGGTCGGCCGAATGCACCGCCATGGTCATCAAGCCGCGCACGCGCAGACTCTGATACGCGCGCAGCTCGCGCAGGAAGGCCGGCAACCGATCCGGCGACAAGCCGTGCTTGGCTTCTTCCGGCGAGGTTTTGACTTCCACCAGCACGTCGATGGCGCGCCCCTCGTGTTGCAGCCGCCGATCCAGCGCCTCGGCCAGTTCCGGGCGATCCAGCGACTGCACTTCGCACGCCAGGCGCGCCACGTCCTTGGCCTTGTTGGTCTGCAAATGCCCGATGGCCACCCAATCAATGCCGGCCTCGGCCAATTCGACCTGCTTCTGACGCATCTCCTGAACACGGTTCTCACCGAAACGCCGCAAGCCCAGTGCCACAGCCTCGCGCAACACCTCCACCCCGAAAGTCTTGCTGACCGGCAAAATGGATACTTCGGTCGGATCGCGGCCTGTCTGGCGACAGGCCGCATCCACGCGCTCGCACACGTGTTGCCAGCGTTGAGCCAGCGTCTGCGTGCCCACGCCGTGACCTACCTGGCGCCGCGCTCGCCGTGGCGGGCCAACACTTCGGCCACGACCATGGTCACGCGCTTGCCGGTGGGAATGTGCAGGAATTCGTTCGGGCCATGTGCGTTGGAATGCGGTCCCAGCACGCCGGTGATCAGGAATTGTGCTTCGGGAAACTTCTCGCCCAGCATGCCCATGAACGGAATCGAGCCACCCTCGCCCATGTAGGCGCAGGGCTTGCCGTAATAATGCTCCGAAGCCTGCGAAACGGCGTCGGCCAGCCATGGTGACAGCGGCGGTGCATTCCAGCCGCTGCCATCCTTTTCCAATGCGACGGTGACTTTGGCACCATACGGCGGATCCTTTTCCAGCAACGCCTTCACGAAGTCGCCGGCCTTTTCGCCATCGAGCGTCGGCGGCAGGCGCAGACTGAGTTTGACCGACGTCGACGGGCGCAACACGTTGCCGGCGTTGTCCAGCGGCGGCAGACCGTCGATACCGGTGATGGCCAGTTGCGCCCGCCAGGTGCGGCTGAGAATCAGGTCGACCTTGTCGTCGCTGGCCGGACGCATGCCGTCCACCCACGGAAACTTGCTGTAAACCTCGTCGCCCAGAATATCGGCGCACTGTTTGGCCTGCTCGACGCGCTCGGCCGGCACTTCCACCTTCAGTTCCTGCGGCAGGATCTCGCCGGTGGTCTGGTCTTCCAGGCGCGACAGCAGCTGACGCAGCACGCGGAAGCTGTCCGGCACCACGCCGGAGGCATCCCCCGAATGCACGCCCTCGGTCAGCACTTCCACCTTGAGGTCGCCGCCCATCATGCCGCGCAGCGAGGTGGTCAGCCACAGCTGCTCGTAGTTGGCGCAGCCCGAATCCAGGCACACCACCAGCGACGGGCTGCCGAT
>CAZSOU010000131.1:0-5599 GCA_964608595.1 uncultured Rhodanobacteraceae bacterium | reverse complement strand
GTGCCGGCGGCAAGGTGTCGGGTGTACCGGGTCAGTCTCGGGTCGAGCACGATGCTTTCGGCCAACTTGCTGGCCACGTCGATCAGCAGGCGACGCATGACCTCCCGTTTGGCGTCGTCTGGACTCAGGCGCCACAGGGAATCGCCGGTGTGCACGGCCATCCGAAACTCCCGGAAACCGTGCTCAATGGCGGCTGCCGCGGCATCCAGGTCGTCGGCAAGGCCGGGCAGCATTTCCCCGTGTGCGCGGGCGACGATGGCTCGCCCGCGCAGCATTTCGGCGATGTACGCGCAGTTGTCGGGCTTCATGGCGCATCCAGCCACGCCACCTGGAACGGCGGCTCTGGCAGTTTCGGCGCCTCCTTGAGCGTGCCGCACAGCAGCACCTGCATCTTGGTCTGGCCGGACAGCCACTTGAGGACCGGGCCACGGGCGCGCGGCTCCAGCACGTCGAAGCGATCGAGCACCATGATGCCGCTGCCGCCGATCACGCCGAGCGCGTATCCCATGGCTGCCTGCATGCGCCACTGTTGCGACTCGGAGGCCAGCCAGTACGGGATTTGACCGTAGCGGAGCTGCATGTCGGTGCCGATAGTGACCTTGTGGTCGAACGCCTCGGAAGCCTCGTCCAGCAATTCCTGCACGCCGGTCAGTGCGCTGGCGATGTACTTGCCCGGAAGTTCCTGCAAGGCCGTGGCAAGCTCCGAGAAGCCGGACACTTCGGCATGCAGGGTCGCAGCCTTGGCGGTGCGCTCGTCGGCTTGGCTGATGGCTTGTTCGCCGCCCTTGGCGGCATCGAGGTCGGCTTGCAGCAACACCAGCTCCGATTCGGCCTTGCGCACAAGCCCCTCGGCCTCGCGCGCGGCGCCCGGTGCCGGCTCGGACGGCAGATTGTCAATCAGTTTGGCGACGGCCTCCCCGTTGGCGATGGCCTGTTGCTGCTTCGCAACCTGACGGGTCACGGCGGCGATTTCCGCCTCTTTCTCCTGCATGGCCTCGTATGCCTTCGGCGGGTCAACCTCCGGCTTGGCCTTGTCCCATTCGCGCAGCGTGCCCTTCTCGTTCCAGTACAGCATCACGCCGCACGCGGGGCATGCGCACGTCTGGCCGCCACTCTGTTGGGCGTCATTCCGCAGCGCGTCCAGCTCCTTCTTCAGCTTAGCGGCCTTGGCGTCCAGCTTTTTCAGTGCCGCCCTGTTTTTGTCCAGGCGTTCGTAGTCGCCGCGGGCATCGGCAACGGCCTGATGCGCCTGGGCGGCCTGCCGCAGGTCGGTCAGCTCCTGACGGTTCACTTCCAGCGCCTCACGGCACTCGTTCACACGACGCTGTAGCACGTCCACGGGTTCGGTTACGTCGAGCTTCGGCGGCGTGGCCTTCCAGTGCTCGCCCTTGGTGCTGCCGTAGGTCTCGCCGGTGATGACCTTCCAGCCGCCGCGCGCTTCGGTGGCGGCGGTTTTCGCCTCACTGCTCGCGGACTCGAACCCGTGGCGCAGGGCTGGCGCGATGCGCTGCACATGGTCGAGGGCATGCCCGGCCTTCACCAGGTCTTGCACGATGTCCTCCGGCTTCACCTTGATGCCTGCCATGCGGAACAGGGTGCGGCGGCGCTCGTTGGTGTCCAGGGCGATGAAGTCCTCCGGGTCCAGTGACAGCGGATCGCCGGTGAACGTGGGCGCCTCGCCCGAGTAGTTGCCGTAACGCAGGTTCAGGCGGAAGGTTTTTTCCTCGGAACCGTCCATGACGGTTACGGAAGCGATGCCGTCCTTCTCGCCGAGCGTGACCAGCTCCGAAAGCTGGTTCTTGAAGCGGACGCCGCGTACCAGTGCGCCGGTCAGCGCCAGCTTCACGGACTGCGCGATGGCGGTTTTGCCGGCGCCGTTCCCGCCGCACACCAGCAGCACGCGGGTATCGGGCTGCACGGCGACGTTCAGGGCGTGATGGTTGAGGACATGGGACAGGTTGATGTGACTGATGCGCATGGGTTACTCCACGTTGAACATGTCGCCAGCGGGCGCCGGAGCGGCCGGTGCTGGTGCGGGGGTGTGCTGGGGCGCCTCGGGCGCCGGAGCGGGGTCAGGTGCGGGTTGAGGCGCGGGGGCAGCCTGGGCCAGCGGTTCGCGCGCGGTCGCACTGGATCGGCGACGCCGGCGCGTGGTGTCCGGCTTCTTGTCTGCTTCCGGTTCCGGCTCTGGCGCCTCCCCGGCTGCTTCCGGGGGATCAAGTTGCTTGTTCAGGCGCTCGTTGAGCGCGTGCAGAGAGCTTTCCTTGTCATCGGTGCCGTGCACGTCCTCCAGTTCCTCGCGAGTCTGCATGCCCAGCAGCAGGTCCGGGGCGTACACGCGCACCCAAAAGCTCGCAGCGCGGTACATGAACATCTGGTCCGTCATCGAGAACCACTTGCTGTTCCTGTCCCAGCTCTCCTTTTCCACCATCTTCCAGTCGATCCACGTGCCATACAGCACCTTTCCGGTTTCGACTTCGGTCGCGTAGGCGCGGCAGGCACGGCCCTTGGTGCCGCCTTCTTCACCCTTCCACTCGTAGTCGATGCGGCTGAACCTGGGGGATGCGTTCACCAGCGCGGTGACGAAGGCGCCGCGGAAGCCGGGACGGCCTTTCACCATGTCCACGTTCTGCATGACCATCAGTGGCGACAGGCGCAGGCGCGTGGCAAGTTCCAGCGCAATCACGCAGTTGCCGATGGCATTCGGGCTCTCCACCCACGCCTTGTCGTCTTTGTTGAACACGTAGCGCTGGTACGGCTCCGGGACCAACGTGGAGCTGGCCAGCAGTGACGCCATGCGTTGCGCCAGGCCGAAGGTTCCCGAGTCGCCGAACACGGTGATCGCGCCGCTTTCATTGCTGGTGCGCAGGCTGGTAATGGCGATGGTCTTGGCTTTGTCGGCGGTATCCGCCTCAATGGTTTGAGTCTCGTCAGACATGTTTCATGCTCCAGAAAAAGGGTTGCCGGCGGCGCCGCAGTAGCCGCGCTTGCCATCGGGATGCCAGCGCCACGCCATGCAGACGGACGCCAGGCAAAGGGTGTCGTGGGTAGGGCCGCCATCGTTCATGACGCGGTTGACGGAGGTGACGCCGACTTCGGTGTGAAACTCGTCGTCGCGGTGAACAATGCGTGTCGCGCGCGCGAACGGACATGCACGCTTGCGCGCCTGCTCCTGTGTGAGAAAGTTGGTGGGCGACTTCATTCGCTTGTCTCCCAATCGCGGGTGGCCCAGCCGGGCAGGTCCAGCGGCATCACGTCGTCGGTGGGCGAGTAGCTGGGGAAGTGATCGTTGTCGATGCACTCGCGGAGCTGGCGCAGCTCACGCATGTACAGTTCCTCGCCGCGCAGCTTGGCGTTCACCGTCAGGCGGTAGCAGGCGTAGGCGTAGGGCGGTGTTTTCTCCTGCACCAGGAACACAAACTCCTGGATGGGCACGTCGTTTTCTTCGAACGCGCGCGAGTACATGGCGTCCTGGACGTGGTAGCGGTGCGCCGCCACGGCGCGCATGAAGTCGTCGGGTGCCGCCGACAGCGCGCTTTTCAGGTCCACGAATATGCCGTGGTCAGCGTGCAGCCAGTCGGCGCGCGACTTGCAGCGCAGGCCGGTTTCCGGGCAGGTCCACAGCGCCGACACTTCGGCCTCGCCGCCGGGACTCAAGAGCTTGCGGCCAAGCCGCGAAGTGAGAAGCACATCACGCATAGCGTTGACCTGCTCCCACTCGGCGGCTTTCAACCAGGTCTTGCCGCGCGCCTCGGTGGCGATCCACTCGTCGCGGATACGGCGGTTGGTACTGGACTGCATGGGACCGAAGTCCGGCATGCGGATCACCTCGGACGCGAACAGGTCAGGCTGCAATACGCCGATGTGGTAGGCCGAACCGATGCGCAAGGCCGGGCTGTCGCGGTCCTCCAGCGGCTCGTCCAGTGACGCGAGGTAGTGGAATGGCGACTTCTGGCCGAACGTGTCCAGCGCGGACTTCGACACGAGGGCCTTGGTGCCGTGGTAGTCGGCCTCGGGAAGGCCGTGAATGATGCCGGTGCCGGGCTTGCCGGGCGCCATGTACGGCGCCGCCCACGCCGGCAGCGTGGCGAGTGCAGTGTGCATGATTTCCTCCTTGGTGATGGAGGCCAGAGACGGCCTCCATCTTGTTGCGTTGCCGTGTCAGTGCCTGAGATTCAGATAAAATCTTCCGGCAATTTCGGGACAGTGGTGGAGCCAACAGCCACGCTCAAACCGGTTGCCGATCCCAACGATTCGGCCGCCTGTTCGAGAATCGCGCGTTCGATGAACGCACGGTCGGGGATGCGGATGCCCATCTTCACCTTGTCGTCCTTGCTGGACGGCACGCGATACATGAGTTCCGCCACCACGTCGGCGTTCTCACCACCCAAGAGCACGGGCAGGTTGAATCCGACTTCACGCGGCACTTCGATGTTCTTGCGCGTGGTGGCGTCGGACTTCGCCGTCACCTGTACGTCGTAGCCGAAGCGCACGGAGCCGGTGAAGTTGTCCTCAATGTTGGCAAACTCGCCCTTGGAGGACAGGGTGAGGGTTTGCGCGATTTCCACCAGATCGGCCGACGACAGCGACGTGCAGAAGCGCGCCACGTCGCGCAGGCGAAGTGCAAACTTGTCCTGCGGCATCAAGCCATCACGTTCCAGCGTGGTCAGCAACTGGTATTCCATGGAGGGCGAAACAACCAGATGCGCGCGATGGCAGCTCCACGCCGGCTCGCCCGGATTCGGGTAATCCAGAAACGCGGTAGCCATAATGCCGCCATCGTGCAGTCGAAGTTCCGGTTCCACGAAAATGCGGGCGCCGTCGCGCTTGAAGTCGTTGACGTAGGACACGAAGTCCTCGTAGCGATGCAGGCGAGCAAACCCATCAATGGCTCGCGGCGCCGGCATGAAGGCTTCGAGACTGCGCAGCTCCACGCCGTCCGGCACGGCGGCCAGGGGCACTTCGGAGGCGGTGCTGTGGTGGAGGGTGATGCCGGCGGCGCCGGTCAGGAGCGACTTGATAACAGAGACTCGTCCATTGCGGACTCCTTGCAGAAGCTAGAAAAAGATCATGTAAGTAAAGGTGGCGCCTGTGCGTCAGGTGGGCGCGCGATGGTCAGTTGGTGGCGACCGAGCGTCCCTCGTCGCCGACACGGGCGCGGTTGCCGAATTGCATGGTGCGCTGGTCGGGATCATCGCGCACCAAATCGCCGCGCTGTGCGTAGAAGATGCCCGCTTCGGTGGTGTCCGGCGCCGCCGGCTTCTTGACCGTGACCTTCGGGGTCACGTGCATTTCGCGGTTCTCTTTGCCGTGCGGTTCGATGGAAAGCTGGATGGTGATCGAACCCTTCTTGCCGGTTTCCTGGATGCGCTGCACCAGCGCCGACAATTCTTCGCTGGCCGCGTTGACGAACACGCCGCCACGGATTTCGCCGATGACCTGCGTAATGAGCTTGCCTGACATGCCTTGTTCTCCTTGGTAGTTAAGGGCGCTGCTGTAGTGGTGACGCGACGCTTGCCCGCGTAGAGGCGGCATCGCGCACGGCGGCCAGCACGCGCGCAGCATCCGCGTCGCTGATCCGGTGGGTAATCGTGTGGAC
>CAZSOU010000130.1:0-5634 GCA_964608595.1 uncultured Rhodanobacteraceae bacterium | reverse complement strand
GCTCGTAGTTGGCGCAGCCCGAATCCAGGCACACCACCAGCGACGGGCTGCCGATACGGTCGGCCAGATGATCCACATAATGCGGCAGATCGTAGCTGCCCGATTCTTCGCAGGCTTCAATCAGGATCACGCAGCGCGCATGCGGCACGCCCTGCTCATGCAAAGCCAGCAGCGAGGTCAGCGAGCCGAAAATGGCGTAGCCGTCGTCCGCTCCGCCGCGACCATACAGCTTGTCGCCCTTGATGACCGGCTTCCACGGACCGAGGTCGTCGTCCCAACCGGTCATTTCCGGCTGCTTGTCCAGATGGCCATACAGCACCACGGTATCGTCGACTTCGCCCGGCACCTCGATGAAGATCAGCGGCGTGCGGCCTTCCAGCCGCTTCACTTCCATCGTCGCGCCCGGCAATTGGTCCACTTTTGGCTGCGCCCAGTCGCACATCAGTTCGACGGCCTGATCCATGTAACCGTTCTCGACCCACTTGGCGTCGTACAGGGGCGATTTGTTGGGAATCTTGATGTACTCGACCAACTGCGGAACGATTTCCTCGTCCCACACGCCTTCGACAAAGGACTGGATCCTGGCGTTGTCCATGAGCGGCCTCGTCTGATGATGAAAGCATCCATTCTATCAGCCTGCCACGAGCGCACCCCAACCGCGGATGACGCGCGCATCGGCAAACGCTTACAAATCGTCAGCCTCTGCACCGACATCGATTCGCGCAATACACCGACTGTATTGATCAGGCGTCTCGCCGAGACTGAAAAGCGGCACCGTCGTGCCGATCACTTTTCACCTGGGAGAAACACATGTATCGCAAACTTCTCGCTTCGACACTCGCCCTGCTCACCGGTCTTGCCTTCAGCGTTTCGGCGCTGGCCGCCACACCGGTCAACGTCAACAAGGCGGATGCCGCCACCATCGCCAAGGCACTCGATGGCGTCGGCGTGGCCAAGGCGCAGGCCATCGTCGATTACCGCAAGGCGCATGGCCCGTTCAAAAGCGCGGACGATCTGACCAAGGTCAAAGGCATCGGCGCCGCCACGCTTGCACACAACCGCGACGACATCCGCCTCGAGGGCTCGCCGGCGGCACATGCCGATCAGGACTCTCACTGATCGACATCGTGGAACGTGTCGTGAATGGCACGAACCATGCTTCATGAAAACAAGGGTTTATCGCGCCCTTCATCGGTGCGACAATCCTCCCACCAAGTGGGAATCCTGCGTCGCCCGGACATACCGGGCGACGCCTTTTCAAGTCATGTCCGATACCTTCGAGATCGAAACCCCCCGTTTGCGCCTCACCGGTTTTACCGAACGGCATTTCGACCGCTACGCGGCGATGCTGGCCGACCCGACGTGTACCCGCTGGATCGGCGACGGTCATGCGCTGGATCGCATGAACGCCTGGCGTTCCATGGCCATGCTGCTGGGCCACTGGCAATTGCGCGGTTTTGGCATGTGGGCGCTGGAAAACCTTGCCGATGACACCTTCGTCGGCCGAGTCGGCCTGATGCGCCCCGAGGGCTGGCCGGACATCGAGCTCGGCTGGATGCTGTGCCCCGACCAGCGCCATCACGGTTATGCCACCGAAGCCAGCAAGGCCGCGCTCGAATTTGCCTGGCAGCGGCTGCGCGTGCCGCGCGTGATCAGCATGATCCGCCACGACAACGACACCGCCCGGCGCGTGGCCGAGCGTCTCGGCGGCAAATGCATCACCGAAAAAACGTTTCTTGGCGCCCCGGCCGAAGTCTACGCTTACTATCCGCCCGAGCCCTGACCCGCCATGACCATGCTGCAAGGCGTCCCGACGAACCAGTTCCGCGTGCAAGCGTGGGCCAACGGCGGCGGTGAAACGACTGAACTTGCCGCCGGTCCCGATCCCGCCGACTGGCAATGGCGCATCTCGGTGGCGCGCATCGATGCCGACGGCCCGTTCTCCATCCTGCCCGGCGTCCGTCGCCTGCTGGCGCCGCTCGATGGCCGCCTGCGGTTGCACTTCGACAATGGCGAGCGGATGCAGGCCGAGCGCCTCGAAGTCATGCATTTCGACGGTGGCCGCGCCGTCACCTGCCACGCTCCGGACGGCCCGGGACGCGATTTCAACCTGATGCTGCGCGACAATGTGGAAGGCAACCTGATCGTACGCCCTCTCACGGGTTCGATGATCTGGTTGCCGCGAGCGCATACACGCTGGTTCGCTTACCTGCTGAGCGGGCGGGCCGAAGCAAGTGTCGGCAACGAGCGATTCACGCTGGAAGCCGGCAACGCCGTCTGGATTCAACCGCAGGACAAAACACGCGTACTGATCGACGGCGCCGGCGAAATCGCACTGGTGCAATTGACGCTGCCGGAAAACCAGGGATCAACCCCGCATGCCTGAACTGCCGAACACCCGAGGACGGCGTAGTGCCGTCATGGATCTGGCGCAACAATCCGACGCGGAAATCCTGGCTGTCGCCGACCCCATCATGGACAACCTGATGGACGCCTCCACGGCCATCGATTACGAGCGTCATGTTCGCGACTTCACCGAGCGCGCCAAAAGCGTCCTGCCAAGAGAACGCCTGGAGCGCATTTGCCACGACTACCAACGTACCAAAGGGTTCTTCGGCAAACGCGAGTTCGTCGCGATTTTCCGCCGCCCGGACTCGGTCGTCATCGTGTGGCGGCAATGGTTCACCCGGCAACCCGGCGAGTTCGTGGCCGAACTGGTGCTGGTCCGACAGAACAACCAGTACCGCGTCGACCACGTCATGGTTTTTTAGAAACCACCCGGCAAGACATCGCGCGGGCACGCATGAGACGCGCCCACCGCCCTGGTCGGAACGTCGCCCGATCGCGCATGGCGGCGGGCGCAAATGCCGCCGGCACATCGACACGAGTCGATGTCAGACCTCTCGCTCCAGGATCAACTCGAAATATCCGGCCGTTCCATACGCAGCCGTTCCGGGAGCAAAAATCTGACCAGCACGCCAGTCTTCGGCGGCGTGCTCGACGATCGCATCCCGACAACCGTTCTTGCCGCCGGGCCGAACTTCCAGCACGCTTTCACCACGACGCACGAACTTGTATTCGTGCTTCGGGGCCACGGCCGACTCGAACCTCCCGTGATTACCGGCCCTTCATTCCGTGTATCAAAGCGCGGGTGCGAGCGCCGCGTTTCCGCCACGCCTGCGCGGCGACGAAGCTCGCGCCACCATCGTCAGCGCACTGATGCGTGCGGTGCGCTGCCAGGCCAGAATCACCACGATCAACTGTGCCAGCGCGATGGCAACGACATAACCGCCGACACCCACCGCGGACGTGTGAATGCGCCAGACGCCCACCAGCCCCGCCAGCACATAACCGACAATACTGGTAGCCAGGTAAAGCCCCAGTGTCGCCAACGGTCGACGTACCAGCATGACGATGCCACGCCCGAAAGCGCGTGTGGCCGAGCGCAAATGATCGTCCGCCGCTATCTGGGCACGACTGGATTCCATGATTGCGTGAGCCAGCACGAACAACGCCACGAAAATGATCCGGGCGATCAGGTAGCCCCGATCGGCTACCGATTCCAGCACGGCGGCATCGGCGTGCGAGGACGCCATGTGCATGGCCATCTTGCCCAGAAAAATGGCGATGGCGTAGGGGGTCAGCGACCACAGCATCAACCGCAACATGCGCCAATACTGACTCAGGCCGCCATGCATCAATTCGCCGAAACGCGGGTGCTGCGCGGGGCGCACGGCGGTCACCACGACGCCGGTCAAAAACGGTGACAACAGCAAGGTCACGATCAAGGCCAGCGATTGTGCGCCGCCCAACACGCTCATGTTGTGTCGAAACAGCGAAATGATGGCGTCGCCCATCAGCAAGCCATGGAAGGTCTGCGCCAGCTCCCGGGCATGCACCGAATGATCCAGCAGCGCGCTCAGGGCATGCCCCACCGGCAGCGCCGCGATGGCGGTCGGCAGCGCCATCAGCACGATCCAGATCACCATCACGCGCCACTGCAATCCGCCCCACAAGGCCTTGGGAAAAGCGCCCCATCCGACCGGTTGTTTGTTCTTCGTCATAGCGTCACCAACGAGGTGAGAAAGCTTTCGGCCAGGGCCGCGAAATCAGCCGTCCAGCGCCTCGATGCGGCGGCATCGGCCTTGACGGCGTGGCTGTCGTTGAGCTTGTTGGCATCAAGCAGGTTCTCGTGTTGCGGATCGAGTTCCGCAGAGACGGCCTTGACCGGTTTGTCCCAGTGATAGCGTTTCCAGCGGCTGCCATCGTTCCATTGCACGGTTTCGGTGGAACCGTCGGCAAACGTCACTTCGAGGGTTTCGGGAATCGGCGCGCCGTTCCTTTGCACCGTGACGAAACTGCGCCACGGATACGGCCCGCCATGTTCGGCATCGGGATGTTTCTTCTTCCACGCTTTGCGTGCGGCATCCGTGGTCTTGTCGACATCCTTGGCGGTGCGCGTCGTGCGTTGACCGTTCTCTGCATAGCTCCCTGCACGCGGCGCCAGGCTGACACTGTGGATGCTCACCACGCGATCATCCACGCGCCGTGTGCCGTACACCTGCGATGCGAAAATCTGCTTGACCAGTTCCGGGCGTCCCGTGCCTTCGGCCAGCGCGTCACGCAAGTCCGCCGCATCGGGATGACGGAACTTCCAGCGGTCGTAATACAGCTTCATCGCCCGCCCCATGGCCTCGTGTCCGACCAGATTTTCCAGCGTGCGCATGGCAGATGCGGTACGCATGTACACCGAACCATAGCTGCCATTGGACATGCGATCCCACGAATTGGCATCCAGCGAATCGGCAGGGAAATCGACCCCCGTCACGCCGCTCATGTGCTCCATGACAAATGGCCGCAGTGCGGCGTCGATGCCGATCCAGCGCATGAACGAACTGGTCGCGAGATAAGCCAGTTCATGGCGGTCGGCCAGCATGCGCTCGTCCCAATACTGGTTCATGCCTTCGTCGAGCATCGGCTCCTCGAACTCGTTGGAGCCGAGAATGCCCATGAAGTAGCCATGGCCGAACTCGTGGATGGTGACGAAATCGAGCATGCGCTGGCTGAGCGTGCCGGGCGTGACCTTCGCGTAGCCTTCGGCGGTGAAGAAGGTCGGATATTCCATGCCACCGGCTTCACTGGCGTTGTAGGGCGGCACTACCGCCGTGACCGTCTTGTAGGGATACGGGCCCAGCGTGTCTGAGAAATACGTCAGTGAATCGGTGGTGGCCTTGAGCACCGGCTTGGCGCTGGCCACGTACTCGGGTGGATAGATCACCTTGACATCGACCTTGGGACTACCCGGCCCGATCCAGGTGGTGGACATGGTCTTGTAGCCGGGCGCCGCGACCCAGGCGAAATCCTCCACATCCTTCTGCGTGAAGTGGTACGTCGCCTTGTCGCCGTCGATGGACGGCTTGCCTTGCTGCTCGCCCACGGCGCCGACGGTGTAATTCTTCGGCACCGTCAGGGTCACGTCGTAATTGCCGTAGTCGGCGTAGAACTCGCTGTGATAGTGGAATTCGTGCACGTTCCAGCGTACCTGCGTGGCTCCGCGCTCGCCCGGCAATTCCAGCACGCCGATCTTGGGAAACCACTGCGCCACCAGGTGGAACTTGCCGAACCAGCCGGTGC
>CAZSOU010000129.1:0-5708 GCA_964608595.1 uncultured Rhodanobacteraceae bacterium | reverse complement strand
GTCAACCGCAACCAGATCGGCGCCATCGTCGGCTCGCAGCCGTTCGGCGGCGAAGGCCTGTCCGGCACCGGCCCCAAGGCGGGCGGCCCGCACTACCTGTTGCGCTTCGCCACCGAGCGCAGCCTCACCATCAACACCACCGCCGCCGGCGGCAACGCCAGCCTGTTGACGATGGGTGATGATTGATCGGCAGGGACGTGCCCCGACAATGATCCCCTCCTCCCACCGCAACCGTCGCCAATATCGGCGCGCAGACAGCTATCTGCGCGCCGGACAGCCGGCAGCGGCGCAAGCCATTCTGGAAACCCTGCTGCGTGAACAACCCGACGACAACGAAGCCGGGTTGCTGCTGGCCGACATCCTGCGCTCGCGAGGCTGTCTGCAGGAGGCAACGCGTCGCTGGTTGTCCTTGATGCCGCATCTGCCGGACGACGCCGACTTCATCGCCCGCCTGGTGCCGCATCTTTATTTCAACGGCGAAACCGTCGCCGCGAAACGGTGCTTCGATCAGCCTGCAATCGCGCATACCCGCGATCCGGAAGTCTTGACCGCGCTCGCCTCCGCCCAGCAGCCACTGGACGAACCAGCCATCACGCTGAGTTTGCTGGAACGCGCGATCGCTGCCGGGGCCGATACGCCCGACGTGCGTTTCAGCCATGCGCAAATGCTGGGCTTTACCGGCCGGATCGACGCGGCCGAATCGCATCTGGAAGACATCATCAAACGCTGGCCCAGTTTCAGCGGCGCCTTTCTCGCGTTGGTGCGTCTGCGTCGCCAGACGGATTCGTCGCGTCTCGACCGCCTGCGCCATCTGCTGCGTCAGATTCCGCCCGGCAACATCGTCCACGCCGAGTTTCACTTTGCCCTGTTCAAGATGCTGGATGATTTCGGCCAACATGATGAAGCGTGGACGGCACTGGACGAGGCCAACGCGACCATGCGCGTACTCAACCCCTACGACGGCGCGAACGACGATGCGGTCACCGAAACCATCATTCGCCGGTCAAGCGCCACGGCCGACGCATCCGCGACAACACACGTCGATGACGGCCCGGTGCCCATTTTCATCATCGGCCTGCCACGCTCGGGCACCACGTTGTTCGAACGCATGCTGTCCCGGCACCCCGATATCGACGCGGCCGGCGAGCTGAAGGACTTTCTGCATCAAATGCGTTGGGCCGTGGACATCCCCGGCAGCGGGCTGGAAGGCATCCGCACCATGATCGAACACGCCGGACGCATCGACTTCGCCAGCCTTGGACGTCGTTATCTCGAACAAACCCGTTGGCGCGCCCACGGTCGCCGGTTCTATGTCGACAAACTGCCCAACAACTACCTGTTCGTTCACTGGATCAGCCGCGCATTGCCGCAAGCGCCGATCCTGCACATCCAGCGCAACCCCATGGACGTGTGCTTTTCCAACTTCAAAGCCATGTTCGGCACGGGCTCGGCATGGAGTTACGACATGCGGGCGCTGGCACACCATCATGGCCTGTATCGACGTTTGATGACGCATTGGCACGCCACGTTGCCCGGTCGCATGCTCGACGTGCCGTACGCGCAGCTGGTCACCGACCCACACGCCACCGTCCGGCTTGTCCTCGAACATTGCGGCGCGGCACCGGACAAAGCCTGCCTGGAACCGGCCCGGAACACCGCCCCGGTATCCACCCCCAGCAGCGCCCAGGTACGCGAACCCATCCACACACGCAACCTTGGCGCATGGCGACGCTATGCATCGCAACTGGAGCCCCTGCGCGCCGCCCTGCACCCATCGGGTGAGGATCCGCCAGATCCAATGTGAAACGCGGCGATCCATGTCGGCGCGAGCGTCAGCCGTGACACGTGCTCGAGGGAGCCTCGAAAAACGGCTCCACCCTGGAGCTACCTGTAGGAGGGGCCGGTGGCCCCGACGGATCATGCGGTACATCCTGTCGGGGCCACCGGCCCCTCCCACAAGGGAAACTCCGATGATCAGCGGTTTTCGAGGTTCCTTCGAGGGTGGGGTCACTACCCTGCGCCGGTCGCCAAGCTCCGGGAGAATGACCGTCAGACAGAGGCCTTCAGATACCGTCTTCCGGTCGTTCCTGTTCGCTTTGCTGCCATTGCTTGACGGCCACCTGCTCCTTGACCAGTTCCAGCACCTCGACCACCGCGCGGCTGACTTCGGACGCGTCGGCATGCGGGTCGCGAGCCAGGATCTGGCTGATGGCGGTATCGGTGATGCGTTGCAGCAGGTCGTCGAAGTTCGGTGATTCCAGACCCTCGACCACTTCGTCGAGAACGTCGTGCACGGTATCGGTGATCGCCTGATCCAGCGCGTGCGTGACAAAGCTTCCCAGCATCGGCACCCGCGTCAGTTTTTTCAACGCCGCATTGCCGCGCACACCATTTTTCACCTGCAAGGCGATATAGCGGCGGATCTGTCGACGGTTGGCGTGATAACTGTGCATCACGACACGCTTGATACGCCGACTGGCGGCATCCACCAGCTCTTGCTGTCGCGGCTGCACCACTTCGCGCATCACGCGGCCGGTCAATTGACTGCCACCACTTTGCACCTCGTCCTGAACACCCGAAAGAATCCGCAGGACCACGCGATCGGAGACCTCCTCGGCCAGGATGTCGTAACAACCGGCCAGGACGCGATACAAACCCCAGTTGCGCACGTTGATGACGCCCAGATGCTGCAAACGCATCACGATGGACAGGACGCGCAGGATACGCAGCAACCGGAAACCCGCGACCGGGATGCAGCCAAGCACGTCGTACCAGTAAATGAACGGGTAGTAATACCAGCGCGAATGCCGTTTCTGCACGACGGCCACCGTCCACCCGAGCAGCACATCGGCCACGAATACCGCCACGAACGCGAGATCGATGGTGAACAGGTTTTCATGCACATGGTGCAGATACCAGCGAAAAGCCGCCGGTACCGTCGATTCGAAACCGGCCGCCAGCACGTCCACCGAAAACAGGGTATCGAAGGCGATCAAGGCCAGGTTGAGCACCACCAGGCCCACAATCGCCAGGTCCCAGTACAGCAACCAACGCGTGCGATGTACCTTTTCGGCGGGCACGGACAACGGGTCGTCGACGCGATTCATCACGGGCCGTTACCAATCACACACGCGACGCGATGGTCGCAAACAAAAGAAGGCATGAAGCATGAGATCGTCCGCTCCGGTCCGGATCGCAGGGGTGGGCCTGACGGCCGAGTGTACGCGGGTGGCGTGGCGGTTCAAACACGCCGACGGTGCCGACTCAGCCACCTTCACCGCCATGCGGCGCCAGGCGCGGTTGACTGTGCAGGAATGAAAAATAACTGTCCACGAACGGTGTTCGCCCCAACGCACGACATCCCGGCTGCTGGGATGCCACGACATCCCAGTCGTGGTTGCCTTCGACGAGTACCGGACCATCGGGCGTGATGGCGACATCCCAACCCACCGACGGAAATTCGCGAAACACCTGATGCGCTTGCAGGCACAGCGCCAGCGCGGCCTTCCAGTAAGGCAGGCGGATGCTGTCGAAACGCTGCCTTGATCCGGGATATTCAAGACAGTCGACAGCCGCCTCCCGCAGGTCCTTGCGCACGGTGTCATGCAACACGCCGGTAACCGGGTCGACGAGGCTCGCGAAGCCGCCGGCGGCGAAATTGTCGGCGGGAGACGTTGTCCCTGCGGCCGGCATGCGAAAAAAGGAACCGAGATGTTCCGGCGGCCCGTCGGCCTTCCGCACCGTCACGATACGTGCCGTGCACAACGCGTTGGGACCAAGCGCGGCGATTACGGGATGATTGGCCAGGCGTTCCTGAAGCACATACGGGCGACGCCGCGAACACTCGGCAAGATGCGCGAGCAATTCGGCCGCGGTCAGCATCTGCCCGTTTTCACCCCGGTAATGTTCGCCATCGTCTTGCCGGATCCAGCGCGCCACATCCTCGCCTTGAAACGCATCGGCCGGCTTGCTGAACAGATCACGGCGGGGAAGCATGGCGTCTTCCGAGCGCATGCGTGACACCCCGTGCGTGAACTCGGCAACCGTGACCGGAACCGGAAGCCCGTGGGTGGCGCACACGCGGTAGAAGATCCGCTTGTCCTCCAGGCGCGCCGGATCCGCATCGAGATGCGCATAAAGATGACCTCGAAGAGCGATATTCATGTTGAGAGGCACGAAAAACAAAGCCTCGCGCATGGCGTCGAGCCGGTACAGCCTGTAGCGGTAGTAGGCATCGAAGGTAAAGCGGTACCGCAGCATTACCCACCATAACTGCAGGAACTGGCGCCACAACGGGATGCCTGCGGCTCGCGCAACAGCCGGGCCGTAGGTTCGCATCGGATGCCATGCCCGCAGCAGACATATCAAGGGCCGCAACACCGAATGGAGGGCGGCGTTGGCACTGGCACCAAACGAGTTTCCGCGACGCCGTGCGACCAGCGTCCAGTGCAGACGATGCAAAGCCTCGGCGCGCTGCAGAGCCGATGCCCACCGGGCATCGCCTGCGGTTGCCGGATCGGAATTCGCTGCCACGCCGTTCTCTCCTGAAAAACGCGCGCATACCGTGCCACGGAACCGTTTCAGCTTAGCTCCGCCACCGGGCCGTTTCAACGAACTCCTTGAACGCGCTGCATTTCAGCGCCGAATCCACCGTCCGGTTGCCATCCCATGCGCTCCTGCGGCATGTAGCCGGTGGCCATGCTCACGGCCTCACGGCGCCCCAGCGCACCTCGCCGCCGGAACGCTCATGCCGAACGGCACCTGGTTCGGGATCAGGTCTTGCTTTTTGCCCTCGAAAGCATGCGTGGCAAATGACAAAACCCGACCCCAAGTTCCCGGATTCGTTGTGGTGCGCAAACTCAACCACCGGCCAAGGAAACGTCATGACGGCAAGACGCCGCTCGAACAGCTCAAGAAATTACTCGGGGCGTTGCACTTCGAGTGTCAATTCACTTTCCCTTCTTGATAAGCGGCAAGCGTCGGGTAAATGTAAGGGAATGCACTTTCTCAAGTGCGCCCTTCAGCGACGACGGATGGATGAAGGCCGGGCCTTCGACGGGTCGAACAAGACCCAAAGCCGCTTCTTTCTCGATAGCTGCAGCGCCGAGCTTGTTGCACTCCGCCATCCATGCGGTGTCGCCAAGGGCGGCCTTCGATGTCGGTGCGCAAGAAATCTTGAACGTTCCCGTACGTACACCGTTGTCGAGCGCAATATTGGTTTCGCTCGTGAATGTCACGAGCTTGCCTTGTTGCCCCGGACTCGCCGACGTCGACCCCGCCCAGGCAGCCGACGCGAACAGCAGGCTGGCGCCTGTCCCAATGACCAGGAATTTCTTCGAACGAATCATCTTCCCTCCCAATCTGACTAAAAGCCGGCGGCGAATTGCAGCATAACATTGCATCCCGATACGGCAATTTGACCGATACGGGCCGAAAATCAGCCTTTTGGGCAAGGGTGTCGTCTGACTCTGAAGCCGGGCTGCGTTGGCACGCAAACCCTGCGGAGCCACACGTGCTCCGCACGTCATCAATGCCTATCGTGAAGTGTGCCTCGCCACGGCTCCCCCTGCGTGGCACAAGTTCAAAGCCATTCCAACACGAAAAGCCTCCCTCGCATGGCGAGAGAGGCTTTTCGTGCCGAGCAGCAAATGAGTCAGAACGAATACTGCACTTCCAGTGCCAGCAGATTGCCGTAGTCGTCGTAGGAG
>CAZSOU010000128.1:0-5802 GCA_964608595.1 uncultured Rhodanobacteraceae bacterium | reverse complement strand
ATGAGAAAGCCGATGCCCAGCAGGGTCAGAAGACTGTGGTCGGCCGATACCAGTGCCTGATCCAGCACCCACTGCATGTAATACGGGCCAACCAGGGCGAACACCTCCAGCGCCAACGCCAGCAGCAGGATCTGCGTGAGGGCGGGCACCAAGCCGCGCATGCGACCGGTGAGAGCCTTGAGGGAAATCTTCTGGCGGGCCTTGACCGGCTTGAAGTCGGCCGAGGGGCTGAGTTCCAGCGCCACGCCGGTGAAATGATCGGACGCCTCTTTCAACGACAGCTTGTATTCGCCGCGGGCCGGATCATGCACGATGACATGGCGCGCGGTGACGCGCTTGAGTACCACGAAGTGGTTCAAGTCCCAATGCAGGATGCACGGGGCCTTGAGCTGGTTGAGTTCATCCAGCTCCAGACGCAGCGGTCGGGTGACGAAATCCAGCTGCGTGGCCATGGTCATGACACGCGCGAGACTGGCGCCTTTGAGCGAAGTGGAAAAACGCCGGCGCAGACCGGCCAGATCCACGTCATGACCGTGGTAGCGCGCGATCATCGCCAGGCAGGCCAGACCGCATTCGGCCGCTTCGGTCTGCAGCGTCACCGGCAGGCGGCGGCGCCAGCCCCATTGCAGGCCGTCCAGCAGGGCGGGCTTTGCTGCCGCTCGCACGCTTCCATCAGCCATGAGCGTCGCCTCCGGAGTGGCCCATCAAATTGCGTCCCAATCCGTACAGCGGCTCGAACACCCATTCGAGCAGGGTGCGCCGGTCCATCATGATGTCCGCGCTGAGTGCCATGCCGGGCTTGAGCGCCTCTGGCTTGCCGTAGGCCAGGATGGATTGCCGATCGAGTTTGACTTTGACGCGATACACCGGCTGTTTGGGTCGCTGGCCGGTCAGGGCCACGACTTCCTCGGGGCTCAGGGCGCTTTTGGAGATATGCGCTACCTGCCCGTACTGTTGACCGAATTTCTGGTACGGATAGGCCTGATAACGCAGCACCACGCGGCTACCCGGCTCGACGAAGCCGGCGGCGCGGCTGGGTACCAGCAGTTGCGCCACCAGATGCGAGCCTTGCGGCACGATGGAGGCCAGCGACTGGCCGGCGGCGACATGCTGTCCGCGCTGGGCCAGCAGGGTGCTCACCACACCGGCGTGCGGAGCGTGAAGCACCACGGCACGGGCGACCTCGTTCTGGGCCAGTTGCTGGTCGATGTCGTCGATCTTGCTGGCGGTGGCGTGTGCCTGGGTGGTCAGGTCCAGCGGCAATTGCGTCAGTTTTTGCCGGGTGGCGCGGATTTGCTGGCCGGTATCCAATTGCTGGCGACGCAGGGCCTTGAGCTGGCTGCGGGCCTGCAGGGCAGCCGCCTGCTGCTGCTGAACCTGCAAGGCCGACACGTAGCCCTTCTGTTCCAAGGGCTGAATGCGTTCCAGCAGCGCTTCGGCATCGTCCGCCTGTTGCTTTTGCAGATGCAACTGGGCGGCGATTTGCCGTTGCTGCGCCTGCAGCGAATCCAGCTGGTCCTGCAGCGTGTCGGCCTGGCTCCGGCTGCGCTGTTTTTGCAAACGCAGATTGTCCTCAAGACGCTTGCGCTGGCTGTGCAGTTGCCGGCTGATGGCCGCGCGCATGCCACCCAGGGTGGCACTGTCCTGCTCGCCGGAAATTTCCACCAGCGGCTGTCCCTGACGGACCCGCTCGCCGGCATGCACGTAGACCTGGGTGACGGTGCCCGCGTGAGTGGCGGTAACGGCGAGCAGCCCGGTATCGGGCACCAGCCGGCCACCGACCCGATCACGGCGGGTGTAATGACCGAACACGAGAAAGGCGACGATGGCGCCGGCCAAGGACACGCCGAGGGCCGTCCAGACCCAGCGCGCCAATGGTGTCGCCACATGAATCGTGCCCAGCCAGTCTCCACGGCGGGCGTTCATCACCTCCTGGCGGAACAAGCCGTGTTCCGTCGTCATGTCCGTTGCTCCCCCTTGTCGCGACACCGTCTCCACGGTGCCCATGTACTCCGGATAATCCAGCGTCGATGACCGGCGCGGATGAAATCTTAAGGAAGAAGATGTCTTGAGCAGCCACGCCTTGTCAACTTCAAGAGTACAAAAATGCGAACAGATTCTCAATGTGAGGACATTGCGCACATTTTGGCGGCAAAGGTCAATCGGTAACCGTCCCTTGCGCGTGCAGGCATTGGCCGATCCCGCGTGTCATCCATTTCCTGCGCCACAAATTCATGACTTCACCTACAATCGAAACGCAGGGGCAAAAAACACCGGAGTCGAACATGCTGCGACGCCCGCATTTGCCGTGCGCGGTCATCCCGATTTTTTTGTGCGCATGCTTGCTGACCTGCTTCAGCGTGCAGGCGCGACCCGCTGCCCCTTCAAAGGCGCTGCAGGCGCAGCGAGTCGCCTTCAAGAAGGCCTATGCATCCGCCAAACACGGTGGCAACGACTGGCGCGCGCTGGCCAGCCAGCTTGCGGACTATCCGCTCTACCCCTGGCTTCCGGCGGCGGCGCTGGAGCACGATTTGCGTCATCTGGACACCGCCCGGGTGCGTGCCTATCTCAAGAAGTACCCCGATGTCTTGCCGGCCCATGACCTGCGCCGCCGATTCCTGTACGAACTGGCGCGGCGCAAGGACTGGACGAATTTTCTGTCGCTGTACCAGGCCGGCATGGGCCATACGCTGGCGTGTGATGCGCTGCAGGCGCGGCTGGCGCAGGGGCAGACGCTGGATTGGGATGACCTGGCCGAGCTGTGGAAAAGCCCGTCGCTGCCGTCATCGTGCAACGCCATCCAGCGCTGGGCGCTGGCGCACGGCTTGCTCACCCGCGAACGGTTGTGGGCGCGCATCGACAGCGCCGTCGCCGGTGGACGCGGCGATACGGTGGCCTCGTTGGCGCGCTGGCTGACCGGGCCGGATCAGGAACAGGCCGAGCATCTGGCCCAGGCGTTGCGCCACCCGACCGTCGCGGCCAAGGCGGCCGACACGTGGCCGGACAACGCACGCAACCGACAGGCGGCCACGTTGGCGATGGTGCGGGTGGCCCGTCACAGCAGCAGCACGGCCGACCGTTTGTGGCCGTCGCTGCATGATCACTTCCATTTCAGCACCACGCAGACGTACCGGATTCGCGCGGCCATGGCGTTGTACGTGGCCACCGATTTCACGGATGAAGCCCTGCATCGGCTGGCGGCCTTGCCGCCGGCGGCGCAAACCGATGCCACGCGCGCCTGGCGCGTACGCGTGGCGCTGGCCAAGCGCAACTGGCGCGCGGCGCTGCAGGGGTTGGATGCCCTCAGCCCGGAGCAGAAAAAGCAAGGCGAATGGCGCTACCTGCGCGCACGCGTGCTGGGGCTTCTGGGACGCACCCGAAGCGCGCAAAAGCTGTATGCCGAACAGGCGCAACAGGCGACCTATTACGGCTTTCTTGCCGCCGACCATGCGCACCTGCCCTACGCCATCTGTCAACGGCGCTTTGACGATGACGGTGCCGCGGAGAAAAAACTGCTGCACCGCCCGTCGATCAACCGCGCTTTCGAGCTGTTCGCCGTGGGCATGCTGCATGACGCGCGCCGCGTGTGGACGCGCGCACTCGAACACGACAGCGCGCGCACACATCAACTGGCCGCGCAGCTGGCCTGGAAACTCGGCTGGTACGACCGTGCCATCCGCACCTTCAGCCATGGCTCGCTCAAGCAGTTGTATCAACAGCGCTTCCCGCTGGCGAGCCAGGACGGCGTGACCACGCAAGCCCGTGACGCCGGCATCGACCCGGCGTGGGCCTACGCCATCATCCGTGCCGAAAGCGCCTGGATGCCTGATGCGCATTCCGGCGCCGACGCGCGCGGCTTGATGCAATTGCTGCCGTCCACCGCGCGTCTGGTGTCGCGCCGTCAAGGCATCCCCTACGATGGCGATCTTTACGATCCGCGTACCAATGTCGCGCTCGGCACGCACTACCTGGCGCACATGGCCGAGCGTTACGGCGGCGCACCCTATCTGGCAACCGCCGCCTACAACGCCGGCCCGGGACGCGTGGACGATTGGCTGGAAGAACGCGGCAGCCTGCCGCCGGACCTGTTCGTGGCAACCATCCCGTTTCACGAAACCCGTGGTTACGTGATGCGCGTGCTGGCCTACAGCGTGATCTACGACTGGCGCCTGCATGGCAACGCGGTCAAGCTCAGCGAGCGTTTGCCGCGTTACGGCCAACCGTATTCGCCGCCCAACGCGCAGACGCCGCGCAAGTCCGTGGCCTGCCCGGACGACGCTTCCAACGTGGCGGCGCGTTGACTCCCGTGCCGCCTGCCGGTTGCCGTGGCAGAATCACGCCATGCGCATTTATCTGGTAGGCGGCGCCGTCCGCGACAAATTGCTGGGTCGTGATTCGGCCGACCGCGATTACGTGGTCACGGGCGCGCGCCCGCAGGACCTGCTGTCGCGGGGTTACAAAGCCGTGGGCAAGGATTTTCCCGTGTTCCTGCATCCCGACACAGGCGAGGAATACGCGCTGGCGCGCACCGAGCGCAAACAGGGCCACGGCTACCACGGCTTCGTGTTTCACGCCGAACCGAGCGTCACGCTGGAAGACGATCTGATCCGTCGTGACCTCACCATCAACGCGATGGCAGAGGACGAAAACGGAAAGCTGATCGACCCGTTCAACGGCCGACGCGATCTCGACGGGCGATGGCTGCGCCACGTCTCGCCCGCATTTGCGGAAGACCCGGTACGCATTCTGCGCGTGGCGCGCTTTGCCGCCCGCTACGCGCCGCTGGGATTTCGCGTGGCCGACGAGACCATGGCCCTGATGCGGGACATGGTGACCGATGGCGAAGCCGATCATCTGGTGGCCGAACGCGTCTGGGCGGAGACCCGCAAGGCCCTGGCCGAACCGCAACCGTCAGCGTTTCTGCAAACCTTGCGCGCCTGTGATGCATTGCGCGTGCTGATGCCTGAAGTCGACGCCCTGTACGGCGTCCCGCAGACCGCCCGTCACCACCCCGAAGTGGATACCGGCGTGCACGTGGAAATGGTCCTCGACATGGCCGCGAAACTGGCGCCGGGTGACGACCTTGTCGGCTTCTGTGCCCTCACGCACGATCTCGGAAAAGCATTGACGCCACACGACGAACTGCCCCGCCACATCATGCACGAAGAGCGTGGCGCGGCGCCGCTCGAAGCACTCGCCGCACGCCTCAAGGTGCCCGCCGAACATCGCGCATTGGCGCTCGTCACCTGCCGCCAGCACCTCAACGCGCATCGCGCACTCGAACTGAAACCGGCCACGGTGCTGAAACTGCTGGACAGTCTGGACGCTCTGCGTCGCCCCGAGCGCCTGAACACGTTTCTGGTCGTGTGCGAAGCGGACAAGCGCGGCCGCAAGGATCGCACCGGCAGCACCTACCCCCAGGCGAATTACCTGCGCGCCGCGCAACGCGCCGCCGCCGCCATCACCGCCGCGCCGTTCGTCGCCGATGGTCTGAAGGGTCCGGCGATCGGCGAAGCCATGCGCCGCGAGCGCATCAACGCCATCGGCAAGCTGGACAAACCCGTCTGACCCGCCGGCACGCGCGCCGGCACCTGTGGCGCCCCACGACCACCGTTTCCGATCCGCCGACGCGCGTCACAACCTCGTGTGGGAGCACGCCTCATGCGTGACCGCTGCAGGGAACCTCGAAAAACCGCGGATCATCGGAGTTTCCTGTGGGAGGGCCGATGGCCCCGACAGGATGTACCCATGATCCGTCGGGGCCACCGGCCCCTCCCGCAACGGTAGCCCCAGGGTGCAACG
>CAZSOU010000127.1:0-5852 GCA_964608595.1 uncultured Rhodanobacteraceae bacterium | reverse complement strand
CATGATCCGTCGGGGCCACCGGCCCCTCCCGCAACGGTAGCCCCAGGGTGCAACGGTTTTTCGAGGCTCCCCGTGCGACACACGCGGTCGCGCATGAGATGTGCTCCTGCAGATGTGGCATTCTTGATGTGCTTGGCATTTTCCTTGTTGTCGAGGTACGTGGTTTGAATCATTGGCATCGAAAAACCGAACGCGCGCGAACGTCGCCTCGATGGTGGCTCGGCGTGATCATCGCGACCATCGTCTGCACGACGTCCAGCGGCGCCTACGCTCAAATCCTGCCGTCAACCCGTGCCCTGCTGAAACAGGCGCGCACACACGACGATGCGACACAGGCCATGGTCGTCACCGCGGATTCGGCGGATGCTCCGCGCGCCACGCTGGTCGCTTTTGCCTACGCATCCGGCGGCTGGAGCAAGGTGATGGGTCCGTTCCCGGCGGTGCTCGGCAAAAACGGCATCTCGCTGCACAAACGCGAGGGTGACGGCAAATCGCCGGCCGGCATGTTTCGCATCGGCCGGGCTTTCGGAAGCCACGCCAAGCCGCAGGGCATCACGTTGCCCTACACCCGCACGACACGATACGACTACTGGATCGACGCCGTCGATTCACCGGATTACAACCGTTGGGAAACGTATTTCGGCGACGCGGACCGGCACTGGACATCCTTCGAGCGCCTGCGGATCCCCGCTTACGAATACGCCGCCGTCATCCGCTACAACATGGACCCCGTCCGCAAGGGGCAAGGCAGCGCCATCTTCTTCCACATCTGGCCCGGCCCCGACGGTCACACCGCAGGCTGCACCGCCATATCGAAGCCGAACGTGCTGCGCGTGCTCAAGTGGCTGAACCCGGCCCGGCGACCGGTGATCATTCAGGGAACCCGCGAGCAATTGACGCAACTCGCCGAGCATGCCCCTCGGCAATAACGCATCGGACGTGCGACAACGACACCCCCATCAAGCGTCATGACGGTCGCGCATGAGATGCGCTTTTACTTGCGCAGACATGCCCGATAACGATGATCCACCCGTTTGGCAAACCATGCCGTGGTGAGTCGGCGAGTGATCTTGGGGCTTTCCAGCCGAATGCGCGGCAGCATGGCGCGAGGCAAGGTCCGACCGGCGGCTTGTTCGGCCAACTCGAACACTTTCCGGTACAGCCCGGTCTGCTCGAAATCCAGACGCTCGCCTTTTTCCAGGGCATCGTGAATGTCCCCGTCACTCAAGCCCAGCCGGGTTCCGAGCGCGCGCACGGCCCGCTCGGTGGCGCCGACATGGTCGCTGCCATAGGCGAGAAGATCCCCGTCGAGCGCCAACTTGATGCCCGATGCCAGGCTCACGGCATGTTGGAACGCGGCATTGCGACTGGCGTAAAAGCCGGCGTTGTAATCGGCAAAGCGGTAGCGCATGTAGTTGTAGGACACGGGATATGCCAGCAGATGCGCGATGCCGAAATACACCCCGCCACGACGCGTGAACACCTGGCGACGAATGGTTCCGTCGAAAGCGTACGGATAGGTGTGATCGCTGGCGTATTGCTCGGCAAACTCGACACTGACCTGCATCGGGCCGCCGGTATCCACGGGATTGGCATCACCGAACAGTCGTCGGCCCAGGGGCACGGACCCCACCAGGTCCTCATAGATGCGACTCAACTCGCTTTCCGTACGCACGCTTGTCAGGCGTTCGCCATAACTCTTGCCGTTCGGCGAGTGCAACCGCAAGGCGGCATCGACCATGAAACGCGGAATGTGATGGCTCTTGGCGCGACGGTAGATTTCCTTGCGGGCGATGCGCGCCAGCCCCGGCACGACGGGGTCGGCATGAAACGACGACTCCTGTGCAATCACGGCCAGCGCCGCGCACAAATGCGATTTGGTGGGCGTCACGCCAAGCGCGGTGAAAGCCGTCTGGATGTCCCGCGCCCAACCCGCACGGTCGGCGACATCGGTCGGCATCAACCGCTCGACCTGCGTGCGAACCTCGGCCGGTTGACGCACCGGTGCATGCGTGCGCTGGGAGGCGCAGCCGGCGAGCCAGATCAACACGAAAACCGGCAGCAGGCGCAGACAACCCCAGCGGCCAAGCGCCCCCTTCCAAAGGCGACGACGCGCATCGGACCGACCCGTCCTGTCGCTCATCGGCGTTCGAGGCCCGGCGTGAACGAAGCGGTACATGGTCGACATGGACACGGATGCAACAGATGCCGACGCATGCCGTTCACAACCGCGAGCGGCGGTCGAATCCGCGCAGCGCGTCGGAAATGACGGCCTCTTCGAGGCCGCGCGTCAACATCATGGCCTGAAAGCTCTCGCCCATCATGCCCGGGAGGGTCAGGTGTTTGACTTGCTGGGCCAGTGCGTAACGCTGTTTTTCGTCGGCGGCTTCAGCATGCGCGGCGGCGAAGACCTGTTCGAGCTCGCCGGCCATGAGGAACTGCGCTTGCGGCAGATAGGCGGCCAGATCGAATCCCGCGTGATGACCGGCTTCGGCCAGGGCGGTGAAGTCCACCGACGCGGTCAGGTCCTGCAGGCCGGGCCAGAAGAACGGATCGTCGTGGGCGCGATGGCGATAGTGGGCGCGCAGGGTGCCGGTTCGACGTTCGACGTGATAGTACTCGCGACGAGTGTAGCCGTAGTCGATGAACAACATCATGCCCTGCTCCAGCGTCCCCGCCACGGCCTGCAGCCAGTACGGGAGCTGCGGCAGAATCTCCGAGCGATAACCGTCGGGCAAGCTCGCATCCAATTGGCGTTCAACATGGCGCACGGCACCGGTGACCAGGGCATCGGCCGGACGGTCGGTGACGTGCAGGCGGCCATCGGCATCGGCGCTCACGTGTTCTTCGAACACCTCGCCGTCACGCATGGCAAATCGCGTGGTGGGCAAGGCATCGATGACTTCATTGGCGAACAACACACCGCGCCACGGCTTTTCGGGCGGACGATCCAGCCATTCAACCCGTGCGCGGAGCGCGGCCGGCAAGGTCGTCTGCAGGTGCTCGCGCTGGCGCTCGCGCAGGTCGGCGCTCGGTTCCAGAATCCGATAGCGGCGCGGCACGTGGCCGGTATCGGCAAGTGCCCCGAGCGCGGCCTCGGCGAAAACGCCGCTGCCGCCGCCCAATTCCAGCATGTCCGCATCGTCTCCCAGTGACTGCAATGTCGGCCGCACGTTGGCGACGACACAGCGCGCAAACAAGTCGCCCAGTTCCGGCGCGGTGACGAAGTCGCCTTCGGCGCCCAGTTTGGTACTGCCGGCGCTGTAGTAGCCGAGCCCCGGCGCGTACAGGCAGCGCTCCATGTAGCGCGCGAACGACATCGGTCCGTGCGTCGCGATTTCTTCGTGCAGCCGCGCCTGCAGTCGCTCGGAGAGCGCGCGTGCCTCGGCATCGGGGCGGGGAAGCTTGTCTTGCATGATCTGTCACGGGAAGAATCGGCCTCCAAGGATACTGGATCGCCCCATGCCGTCGTTTGCTCGCGCTTAATGCGGCCTCCCTAAACTGGGTTGGTCCTTTCAAACCGCACGTGCCCATGTCCCCTTCCAAACAAGTGCCGTCGACCACGCCAGCATCCGACCCCGGCCGGATCACGCCCATGATCCTGGATCTCATCGGCCATATTCCGGCCAGCAAGGTCACTCGTGGCGACGAACCCGCCGTGCGGGCGCAGGCAATCGCCGACCATGCCGGGCGCCGGGCCGCACTGACGGCCGGTTCGCTGGCCTTGCCGCCGGGGCCGCTGGGCTGGCTGACGGTGCTGCCGGAATTGCTGGCCATCTGGAAAATTCAACGGCAAATGGTCAGTGACATCGCCGCTGCCTACGGCAAGCATGCGGTCCTGGGGCGCCAGCAAATGTTGTACTGCCTGTTTCGCCACAGTGCGGCGCAGGCGTTTCGGGATGTGGCGGTGCGGGCTGGCGACCGCCTGCTGTTCCGGCGCGCAACACAGAAGGGCCTGGAATACATTGCGCAGCGGGTCGGCATGAGTCTTTCACAACGCGCCATCAGCCGGGGTGTCGCGCGCTGGTTGCCGCTCGTCGGCGCCGCCGGCGTCGCCTGGTATGCGCGCCATGACACGCGACAGGTGGCGAAGACGGCCATGGCGATGTTTGCGGGCGAAGTGACCGTCGAGGACGACCCGGACGGTCTGCAAGGAAGAAACCAATGATCTCAGGGCGCGGTATCGTTCGGCGTCGCATCCGGCGCTGACAGCAACGGCGTTTTGCCGATGTGCGACAAACCGCGCAAGTCGGCTCCGCTGGGCTGCTGGAACAGCGACAAACCGAACTCGGGCAGGATCGTGATCAGGTGATCGAAGATATCGCCCTGCACGTTTTCGTGCGCCACGAACCCGGTTTCCCGCGTGTAGCCGTACACCTGAAGCGGTACGCCGGTCGGCGTGGGATCGAGTTGACGCACGGCCCAGAACAAGTCCTGGTTGATGCCCGGGTGACTGCCGATGTACGCCTGCATGTAGGCACGAAAGCTGCCCAGATTGGTCAGGCGGCGCCGGTTCACCACGCCCGCGCCTTGCACGTCCAGTTCGGCATTCCACTTGGCCAGGTCGTCGTTTTTCTTTTCGAAGTAATCCGCCAGCAGCTTGAATTGCTTCAGATGGGCGATTTCTTCATCGCTGTGGAAGTGCACGCTGGTCAGGTCGATGTTGAGCGACCGGCGGATGCGCCGCCCGGTCTCGTACATGTGGCGGTAGTTGCGATACGACTTGGAAATCAGGTGCCAGGTGGGGATGGTGCTGAGGGTCTTGTCCCAGTTGACCACCTTGACCGTGTTCAACGATATCTCGGTGACATCGCCATCCACGTTGTCCTCAGGCAAGGCGATCCAGTCACCCACGCGCAGCATGTCGTAAGCGCCGATCTGCACGCTGGCCACGACCGACAGGATGGTGTCCTTGAAGATCAACAGGATCACCGCCGAAACCGCACCCAATCCGGCCAGTAACGACAATGCGGAACGATCGATCAACGTGGCAATGATGGCAATGATGCCGAACATCCACAGAATGATCTTTCCGAGCTGCACATAGCCTTTGATGGTGCGCTCGCGCCCGCGCGGGCTGGCATTGAACAGATCTTCGCCCGCAGACAGTGCGGCACTGATGGCCAACACCACGAACAGCACCACCAACGCCATGGTGATGGTGGAAACCACGACTTCGACCGATTCGGGCACCCCGGGCACCAGCTGGAGGCCCGAGCGAATGATCAGCATCGGCACCACTTGCACGAGACGCACGAACACCCCGCGTTGTACCAGTGCATCATCCCAACGCCAGGGCGTGCGCCGGCTCATGACCTTGGTCACCTGGATCAGCACATGACGCAGTACCCATGCCACCAGCCAGGCCAGAAGCACCAATGCAACGCAACCCAGAAGGGTGTGCACCCAAGGGAGGGCAAGCAGTTTGTAAAAGGTATCCATGGTGGTGCCGGTACTGTTCTCGATCGACCCGTTACCATAAGACTTTGCGCGGAGAAGGCCAATGCAAGCCGCCGACGGACAACCTCCGGTCATCTTGATCACCGGCGCCGCACGACGCATCGGTGCGGCCATTGCGCGCGCGCTGCATGCGGCGGGTTGCAACCTCGCCCTGCACTATCACCACAGCGCCACCGAAATGCAGGCGTTGTGCATGGAACTGGAAGCCGGACGCGCCGGTTCCACGCTGAGCCTGCAAGCCGACCTGACCGACGTCACCGCCGCGCCAGTGCTGGTGGAGGCCGCGGTGGCGCGCTTCGGTCGCCTCGACGGTCTGGTCAACAATGCCGCCAGTTATTACGCCACGCCGCCGGCCGAAACCACGGTCGAGCAATGGGATCATTTGCTGTCCA
>CAZSOU010000126.1:0-5935 GCA_964608595.1 uncultured Rhodanobacteraceae bacterium | reverse complement strand
GAGTACGACCACGCCGACATTTTCCCCGACGTGGCCGCCATCCAGCGCCAGTTCCACCATCTGGTACGCACGGTGCCCGGCAACGGCCGACTGATCGTCAACGCCGAAGACGCGCGCCTGGCCGAGGTACTGGCGATGGGCTGATGGACGCCGGTGGAAACCTTCGGCATCGACACGGGCGACTGGCGTGCCGAACTGCTTGATGCGGACGGCTCGCGTTTTCGCGTGCGCCATGGCGACACCGTCATCGGAGACGTGCATTGGCCGCTGATGGGCCGTCACAACGTGATGAACGCGCTGGCGGCACTGGCGGCGGCGCATGCGCACGGTTGTGATGCACAACGGCTGCTGCCGGCGTTTGCCGAATTCGCCAACGTCAAACGGCGCATGGAAACCGTGGGCGAAGTCGGGGGCGTGCACGTATACGACGATTTCGCCCACCACCCCACGGCCATTGCCGCCACGCTGGCGGGCTTGCGTGCGCATGTGGGCAAGGCGCGCATCGTGGTGGCGCTGGAGCCGCGCTCCAACTCCATGCGTCAGGGCGCGCACGCCGACGCGCTCGCGCCGAGCCTCGCCGGGGCCGACCGGGTGGTGTTCCTCAAGCGTCCCGAATTGCCCTGGGATGCCGAGCGCGTCATCGACGCGCTGGAGGGGCACGGCCAGGCGGCACCCACGGTGGATGCGTTGCTTGCCACCCTGCAAGACGGTGTGCGTGCAGGCGACCACGTGATTTTCATGTCCAACGGCGGCTTCGAAAACGCGCCGCGTCGCTTCGTGGAGCTTCTGCGCCCGTAGCGCAAACCCCGTTTCACCAGGATGTGCGAGGGCCAGGCGCACCCTGCGCGTTGCATGAAGGACTTTCGGCCGATGGTGCCGGTCGCGATTTGCGCTACGGTGATGGCCATCTCGTGCGTTTGCCGGAGAAGGCCCGATGACGACCCAAGACGAACACTTGCGCCCGGATCGGCGCCGATTTCTCAAGGCTTCGGCGCTGGGCGCCGCCGTTTTGCCGACCCTGACGCTGGGCGGTGTGGCCGTGGCGCGCGATGCCGCGCCTGCCGAAATCAAGCTGCCCAAGTCGATTCTGGCGCTGCAGCCGGTGCCCGAGCCAACGCCGATCAGCGATGACGAATATCGCCAGCGTCTGGCCCGCGCGCAGCAATTGATGGGTGAGCACAAGATCGACGCGATATTCGTCGACCCGGGAACCACGCTGGATTATTTCGTCGACCTCGACTGGTGGAACAGCGAACGCACATCGGGCATGTTGCTGCCACGCTCGGGCGATCCGGTGTACGTGGTGCCCGAATTCGAGCGCAGCCGTACCGCCGGGCAGATCCGCTTCGGCAGCGACATCCGCACCTGGCAGGAAAACGAAAGCCCGTACAAGCTCATCGCCGGCATCATGTGCGACAAGGGTGTCGGCGGTGGCACGCTGGGCATCGCCGATCGCACGCCGTTCTATCGTGCCAGCGAAATCGGCAAGGCGATGCCGCAAGTCACGCTGGTCGAAGCCACGCCCGTCACGGCCGGTTGCCGGGCGATCAAGAGCCCGGCCGAACTGGCGCTGATGCAAACGGCGTGTGACGCCACGTTGGCGCTGTACAAGGCGATCTGGGAGGGACTGGAACCGGGCATGACGCAACACCAGGTATCCGACTGGGTGCAGGCGGGCTACAAACGCATGGGCCTGCGCGGGTTTGCCAGCGTCAACGTCGGCAAGTACACCGCGCAGCCGCACGGCTCGCGCGAGCCGCAACGCATCGTCGAAGGCACGCCGGTGATGCTCGACGACGGTTGTTATGTGGGGGGCTACATGAGCGATCTCACACGCACGTTCACGTTGGGCAAGGCCAGCGACACGATGAAGCGCGTGTTCGACATCGTGCGCAAGGCGCAGCAGGCAGCGCGCAAGGCCGCGCATCCGGGAGCGACCATGGCGTCTGTCGATGCGGCCGCGCGCAAAGTCATCGTCGATGCCGGTTACGGCCCGGGTTACAAATATTTCTCGCATCGGCTCGGCCACGGCATCGGCATGGACATGCACGAGTGGTATTACCTGGTCGGCGGCAACACGCGGCGCATCAAGAAAGGCATGACCTTCAGCGACGAACCCGGTATCTACATTCCGGGCCGGTTCGGCGTGCGATTGGAGGACGACATGCACATCGCCGCGGATGGCGCACACTGGTTCACGCCGCAGAGCCCCTCGATCGAGCATCCGTTCGGCTGAGGTTTTCGGGTCCCGAGACGCGGTCAGTCGATGTCCAGCTTCTTGAGTTTGTAACGCAGCGCGCGGAAGGTGATGCCCAGCTTTCTGGCGGCGGCGGTCTTGTTGTAGCGGGTTTGTTCCAGTGCCTGCATGATGGCGTCACGCTCGACGCTGGAGATGTAATCTTCCAGCGGTTGGTCCTGGGCGCGAGGATCGACGTTGGCCGCGGCGGGGGTGTCGACTGCCGGTGTGCCGAATGACGGGCGGCCGTCCGTGGCGGGGAGCATCAGGTCGGCGGTGTCGATCCGGTGGTCGTCGCACATGGCCATGGCGCGTTCGAGAATGTTTTCCAACTCGCGCACATTGCCGGGGAAGGGATAACCGGCCAGGGTGGCGGCGGCGTCGGAGGTCAGCTCGGCCGGTGGGACGCCGTTGTCGGCGGCGAGGCGTTCGAGCATGACGTCAACCAGTTGCGGCACGTCGCCGTCGCGTTCGCGCAAGGGCGGAACGTGCAGCTGGATGACGTTGATGCGATAGAACAGATCCTGTCGGAACTGGCCCTGCTCGACCAGATCCACCAGATTCTTGTGCGTCGCCGAAAGGATGCGCACGTCTACCGGCACCTCGCCGCGGCCGCCGATCGGGCGCACCGCCTTTTCCTGGATCACGCGCAGCAGCTTGACCTGCATGTGCAGCGGCAATTCGGCCACTTCATCCAGAAACAGCGTACCGCCGTTGGCGCTCTGGAACAGACCTTCCTTGTCGGCATGGGCGCCGGTGAAGCTGCCCTTGCGATGACCGAAGAACTCGCTTTCCATCAACTCGGCGGGGATGGCACCGCAGTTGACCGGCACGAACGGGCCGCTCGCGCGCGGTCCCTGTTCGTGGATCAGGCGGGCGACCAGTTCCTTGCCGACGCCGGACTCGCCGCTGATGTAGACCGGCGCCTGATTGCGCGCCAGTTTGGCGATCGTCGCGCGTACCTGTTTCATGGGGGCCGAATCGCCGACCAGGCGGTTGGGCGCCTCGGGGGCGCCGTCCCTGGCCGGTGCGGCTTGCGCGTCGGCCGTGTCGGCCGCTTCGGCGTCGGCACGGTTGCTGGCGGCCAGTTTCAGCGCCGTCTGTACCATCTGGCGCAAAATCTTGATATCCACCGGCTTGGAGACGAAATCGAAAGCGCCGGCCTTGAGCGCATTGACCGCGGCATCGACATTGCCGTAGGCGGTGATCATGGCCACCGGCATGTCCGGGTATTTTTCGCCGATCAACTCGATCAGCTCCTGACCGGATCCGTCGGGCAGGCGCATGTCGGTGAAACACAGATCCCAGCGGCGGTCGGCCAGCATCTTCCGGGCGTCCGCGAGGCTCGCTGCCGTGTCCACGTCCAGGTTCATCCGGCCCAGGGTGATGGTCAAAAGCTCGCGGATGTCTCGCTCGTCGTCGACGACCAGAACACTTTGTGTACTCATGATTCCCCTTTCGGAAGCCGGCTTACCCGAATGGCAGGCCTAGGGTAGCGCGGACGCTGATGTTGGAAAACCGGAAAAATTCGGTCACGGCTTTGATTTGGGGGCAAAAAAACGTATCACCAGTCATGCGTTGGCGGTCATGGTGTCGCTCACCGGTGGCGTCAGCGTGATGCGAAAGCAGCTTCCGCCGCCGGCCACCGGCACGTATTCGAGTTGCCCCTGGTTGGCCTCGCACATCTGCCGCGCCAGATAAAGCCCGAGACCGGTGCCGTATTCGTGCGTGGTGTAGAACGGCTCGAAGATCTGCGAGGCGACCTTGGGCGGAATGCCGGGGCCGCGGTCGGCCACCTCCAGCATGGGTGGGCCGATGTCGCTGGCGCGGCGCACGATCAGCATCACCCGTGCCATTTCGCCCGGCATGCGGCCATAACGCAATGCGTTCTGCACGAGGTTCCAGATGACCTGTTGCAGATGCTGCGGGTCGGCGACCGCTTGCACCGCCTTGGGCTGCACGATGGCGCGCAGCGAATCGTGGCCCAGATCGTTGCTTTCGCGGTATTCCTCGATGAAGCGCAGCGCCCAGGCATTGAGGTCGAGTGTTTCCGGGCGCGAGCGTTCGCGGCGCGACAACTGCAGGATGTTTTCGATGATTTCGTTCATGCGCCCGCAGTGGTTGTTGATGATTTCCACCATGCGCGCGTCGGCGTCGGGCATGTCCTCGGACTCGGCCAGCAACTGCGCCGAGTAGCGGATGGCGGCCAGCGGATTGCGGATTTCGTGCGCGATCGACGCCGACAGGCGCCCCAGCGACGCCAGCGTGAGCTGTTCCGCGCGACGCGACACCAGTGAGGTGTCGTCCAGAAAAATGAGCACGTTGGCGTCGTCGTTGGCGGCCAGGCGGGTGAAGCGAGGAATCACCTCGGGCACGCCTTCGGCCAGGGCCGCAGCGCTTTCGTCCAGTTTGTCGAAATGGCGCCAGTGATACAGGCGGCGCGACAATTCCGGTGCCAGCGTGCCCAGATCGCGCTGCTCGATCGACGGGTTGCCCAGCAGCATCCACGCCGATTCGTTGAGCTGGTGCACGTGGTTGGCATCGTCCACCAGCAGTACCCCGGTTTTCATGCGCCGGATGATGAGCTCGTTGACTTGCGACAGGTTGGCGAGATCCAGCCCGCGCTGCTCGGCCAGCGCCTCGCTGGCGCGGATCTGCCGTCCCAGCGCGTGACACAGGCCGGTGAACGCGAAATAGGCAAGGCCGAACAGGCCCGATTCGAGCATGTTGCCGCTGACATCCGCGCCCATGGACACGTTGAGAAGCGCGCGTCCCAGAATGCCGATGGTGGCCAGGGCGGCGAAAAACAGCGCCAGACGCAGCGACAGCAGCAGGCCGCCGGCACCCAGGTTGACGATGAGCATCATGGTCACGCCCAGGCGCACGTCCGCCATCGCGCCGCCGATCATGACGGCCGTGATGATGTCCACGCACAGCCCGAGCATGACCCCCGCCGTCAGATGTCGGGTCCACCAAGGCGTGCTGCGCAGCATGACCAGTGCAAACAGCAAATAGGTGGGCCCCAGTGTGTGTCCCAGCACGGGCGCTTGCAGATGCAGCCAATGCAGTCGCAACGGGCTGAAAACCAGCAGCACGTAAACCAATGCCTGGCAAACGCGGAAGCCGTGCAAAAAATACAGTTCGCGGCGGATGCCGGCGGGCAGGTGTGTCTTGCCCGGTGATTGGATGGATGTACTGGACACGGCGTGAAATGCCCCCTCGAACAGCTTCGATTGAACCCCGGCGAAGATGCACGGCGCCGCGCGATCAGACCCATCCGGGCGCCGGCTTGCCTTCCCCGGCGCCAGTATAGCCATTAGCGACCCTTTCCATTGGCCGGCGCTTGCGAGACAATGGCGGGCCTTGTCGCGCGGTTTTTGGCCGCACAGGCGTCGCCTCGACCGACCGCGCGCGTTCATCTGCCGCCGTCGTGTCGCAAATGCGCACGGCGTGCGAGTGTCGAGTTTCCCGTGTCGCCGAGGTAGCGAATGAATTTTCACGAATATCAGGCAAAACAGCTGTTCGCCGAGTACGGCGTGAACGTACCGCCGGGCAAAGTGGCCACCAGTGCCGAAGCAGCGGTCGACGTTGCCAAGGAGTTGGGTGGCAAGCAATGGATGGTCAAGGCGCAGATCCACGCCGGCGGCCGCGGCAAGGCGGGCGGCGTGAAGTTCTGCGACAGCCTGGACAAGGTCCGCG
>CAZSOU010000125.1:0-6098 GCA_964608595.1 uncultured Rhodanobacteraceae bacterium | reverse complement strand
GGAGGGGCCGGTGGCCCCGACGGATCATGCGGCACATCCTGTCGGGGCCACCGGCTCCTCCCACAAGGATAAGTGCAACGGTTTTCGAGGTTCCTACGACGAAGATGACGGCGGAGCGAGAATGGCCCAGCGTTCGTGATCGCGCCAGCGGCCGCCGATCTTCAGGAACCGCGGCGAATAGCCTTCCTTTTCAAGACCGCACGAACGCACCAGCGCGATGGACGCCACGTTGCCGGGCTGGATGGCCGCTTCCAGCCGATGCAGCTTGAGCGTCTTGAACCCGTGGCGGATGACGGCCGCGAGTCCCTCGCGCATCAACCCCTGCCGCTCGTGGCCGGCAAACGCGTAATACCCGAGATTGCCGCCGCGCAAGGCCCGATACACGATGCTCGTGATGTGGATCGCGCCCACGATGCGGCCATCGTCCACGCGGCAAACCAGGAAACCGCGATGGTCCGGTGCCGCCATGCGCTCGAGGTAATCGCGGAATTTTTCCGGCGTATCGGGCGGGTATACCCAGGGGCGATGCAACGCACGGCTCGCACGCACCCCGGCCAGAAATTCCCGCTCATCCTCTGCTGTCACGCGACGAATCGAGACCCTGCGTCGCGGGGTACGGCTCTCACTCCCCACTTCTCTTCCCTCGCTCCCGGCCTTCAGCGAAAACGATCCGTCGCCTCGATCAGTTCATGCAGATTGCCCGGCTCGAAGGCCGAATGCCCGGCATCGGCAACGATGCGCAGATCGGCCTCGGGAAAGACGCGATGCAGGTCCCACGCACTGCGCAACGGGCACACCACGTCGTAGCGGCCCTGCACGATGACGGTCGGGATGTGGCGGATGCGGTCGGCATTGCGCAGCAACTGGTCGTCGTGCTCGAAAAAACCGCCGTGGACGAAGTAGTGGCACTCGATGCGCGCGAAGGCCACGGCGAATTCGTCCTCGCCGCTGGAAGCGATGTGTTCCGGGTCCTGGAACAGGAAACTGGTGGAGCCTTCCCACACCGACCAGGCCCGCGCTGCCGCCGTGCGCACGGCCTTGTCGGCGCTGGTCAGGCGGCGGTAGTAGGCACTCATCATGTCGCCGCGCTCGGCTTCCGGAATCGCGGCAACGTAGGTTTCCCAGGCATCCGGATAGATCATGTCCGCACCTTCCTGGTAGAACCATTCCAGCTCGCGCCGACGCAGCATGAAAATGCCACGCAGCACCAATTCACTGACACGGTCGGGATGGGTTTCGGCATAAGCCAGCGACAACGTCGACCCCCAGGAGCCGCCGAACACCTGCCAGGTATCGATGCCCAGATGCTCGCGCAGCCGCTCTATATCGGCGACCGAATGCCAAGTGGTGTTGTCGGTGAGATCGGCATAGGGCGTCGAGCGCCCGCAACCGCGCTGATCGAACAAGACGATGCGATAGGCGTCCGGATCGAAAAAACGTCGGCAATAGCTGTTGACGCCGCCACCCGGACCGCCGTGCAGAAACACCACGGGTTTGCCTTTCGGGTTGCCACACTGTTCGTAATACAGCGTGTGTCGATCCGAGACTTGCAAAAAACCGGTGTCAAAGGGATCGATTTCCGGGTAAAGCTGGCGGCGCTCGTTCGACATGACGCATCCTTTGGAGGAACAGGCCGACAAGCATAATGCAGGGCGCGCGCAGTGCGTGAAAGCCTGGCCCTTTTCATCGCGCTTTGAGGCCGTCGCGACGAGACGGGCTCGTCAAGGGCTCGCAGGCGTTCAAGCATCGAACAACTTCCCCGGATTGAGAATGCCGTGCGGGTCGAACACCGCTTTCACGCCGCGCATCAACGTGATTTCGGCCTCGGACCGCACCCGCGACAGATACGGCTTTTTCAGCAGCCCCACGCCATGCTCGGCGGAAATGCTGCCACCATGCCGTTCCAGCACGTCGCACAACAAGCCGGTCACGCGCTCGCACGCCTGCTCGAAAGCCTCCTTGTCCATGGTGTCGGGCTTGAGCACGCTCACATGCAGGTTGCCGTCGCCGACGTGGCCGTACCAGACCACTTCGAAGTCCGGATACGCGTGCGCAAACAAGGCGTCCATGTCGGCCAGAAACGCGGGCAATGCCGACACGCGCACCGACACGTCGTTCTTGTACGGCGTGTAACGCGCAATCGCCTCGGTGATGCCTTCGCGCAGATGCCACAGGGCTTGTGCCTGAGCGTCGCTTTGCGCCATGACACCGTCGTTCGCCCAGCCCTGTTCGACGGCTCGTTCAAACGCTTCCATGGCCGCATCATCGTCATTGCCCGATTCGTATTCGATCAGCGCGTAACAAGGCGCCCCGGTGTCCAGCGGTCGCGTGGCGCCGGCCGTCAGTACGTGCTGCATCGCCTTGTCGGTGAAAAATTCGAATGCGGTCAAGCGGAGTTGTTCGCGCATCGATTCCAGCAATTTCATCACGGCAGCGAACGTCGGCACGGCCAACAACATGACCCGCGGGTCGCGCGGCGGATCGGTGAGACGCAGCGTAGCCTCGACCACCAGCCCGAGCGTCCCCTCCGAACCGATCATCAAATGGCGCAGATCGTAACCGGTGGCGTTTTTCACCAGTCCGCGATTGAAATCATGCAGCGCGCCACGGCCGTCGACAACCTTGACCCCGGCCACCCATTCGCGCGTCATGCCGTAACGGATCACCTTGATGCCGCCGGCGTTGGTGGCGATATTGCCACCGATCCGGCTGGAACCGCGACTGCCGAAATCCACCGGATAAAAAAGCCCCTTCTCGCGCGCCGCTCGCTGGACATTTTCGGTAATCACGCCGGACTCGACGGTGAGCGTACGATCAAGCGCGTTGAACTGGACGATGCGGTGCATGCGCTCGAACGACACTACCAGTTCGCCATTGGCGGCCACCGCACCGCCGGACAGCCCGGTGCGCCCACCCGAAGGCACGACCGCCACCCGATGCTTGACCGCCCAACGCACCAGCGCCTGCACTTCATCGATGGTCTCCGGCAAGGCGATGGCCAACGGCGCGGGTGCCCACCAGCGCGTCCAGTCGCGGCCGTAGTGTTCGAGATCGGCACCGTCGACGAGTACACGGTCGGGAGAAAGCAAAGACACCAATGACTGGATGCGATTGTCGGACATGGACACAAGACCGGGATGGCAAGTCTCCCAGTCTAGCGCGACCGCGGCTGCCGAGGGTCCCTGACGTCCAGCCCGGTGTCGTGGCGATTGCACACTTCACCCAACCCCGCTAAGATCAGCCGCACTCCAACGGGGAGTAGCCGACTGCGCGCAAGGTGCAGGCCGCACGTCAACATACTTGGCCAAAAGCCATGGCGTGCGAAGCGGTATCACGAAGATGCCGCCCGGCAAGACCGCTGGTTCACGCGCATCGCCCGGGTCGGACGCTGTGCGGGAACTTGCGATTTTGCTCCGGCCCCGAAGGACTGTCCGTGCAACCGTTTCTGATTGCCACCGGTGTCGTGGCCCTGGCCGAAATCGGCGACAAGACGCAATTGCTGTCGCTGATCCTGGCGGCACGCTTCCGCAAACCGTTGCCGATCTGCATCGGCATCTTCCTTGCCACCATCGTCAATCATGCGCTGGCGGGCATGGTCGGCGAGCTGGCTGCTCGCTGGCTGACGCCGACACTGCTGCACTGGATCGTGGTCGGCTCGCTCGGAGTCATGGCGTTGTGGACGCTGGTTCCCGACAAGGTGGATCCCGACGAAGCTGAAAAGGGCAGCCGCCATGGCGTGATCGTGGCGACCATCATTGCGTTTTTCATGGCCGAAATGGGCGACAAGACGCAGATCGCGACCGTGGTGCTGGCGGCGCAGTACCACCCGCTGTGGCAGATCGTCGCCGGCACCACCGCCGGCATGTTGATCGCCAACGTCCCCGTGGTCTGGCTGGGTGCGCGTTTCGCGCACAAGCTTCCGCTGAAGGCGACGCGCATCGCCGCGGCGTTGCTGTTTGCGGCACTGGCGACATGGATCGGCTTGAGCGGCATCGACGCCTGATGCAGGTTATTGCGCAAAGCGGGCTTGGCGCCGCCCGAACGCGATCGCGGGTCCGGACCCGCCTCGCGCCCGGCACGAACGATGATCAGAAACCGGAAAGAAACAGCCCGCCGAAGCGGGCCATTGTCGTGGTACGGCGTTGAAAGCCGTTCAGTCCATGTCGACCGAACTCCAAGCGACCGGGGCGGCCCGATAAAGGTCGACACGTTCAACAACCGTTCGGCGGCAGCCTGCGGCACGGTCGCATGCGCACGCGCAAAACGTGCAATCGTTTACCCGCACTTGCTGTAACCGCAATTGAGGCAGGTCTGGCAGTTGTCCATCAAGACCAGTGCTTTGGTGTTGCACTTGTTGCACAGCATCGCCGTGGGTGGAAATTCACCGTTGCCGGATGCCGTGGACGCTTTTTCGGTGGCAGGTTCGTGCGAGGCCGGCTGCGAGTTTTCGTAAGCGGCGCGCTTTTCCGCGATCAGGGCCTTTTGCGACTCGCTCATTTCCGGGTCGTGAATCAGGCCGATGCGCTTCATGTGCTGCTCGACCACGGCGCCGATCTCGGCCACGATGGAGGGCATGTACACACCGCCGGCCTGAAAATAACCGCCGCGCGGGTCGAATACCGCCTTCATTTCCTCGACCAGAAAGGTGACGTCGCCGCCCTTGCGGAACACCGCGCTCATGATGCGCGTCAACGCCACGATCCACTGGAAGTGGTCCATGTTTTTCGAATTGATGAAAATCTCGAAGGGCCGGCGCTGTTCATGTTCGGTGTCGGCATTGAGCACAATGTCGTTGATGGTGACGTAGAGGGCATGTTCGAACAACGGCGTCTTGATCTTGTAGGTGGCGCCGACCAGCATCTGCGGACGTTCCACGCTCTCGTGCATCTGGATGACTTCGGCAGCCGCCCGGGCCTTGTCGTTGCCGGCCACCGGCTCCGCGGCCGGCTGCTCGGGCTTGAGCACCTGGTAGGCCTTGATTTTCTTGTCGATCTTGATGGTCATGATTGTCTCTGTTGCGGATTCCGGGGCTCAGTATTTGCCGTAGTAGCCTTCTTTGAGGGCATCGAAAAGGTTGGCGGCGGTATGGATTTCGCCGTCATATTCAATCTCTTCGTTGCCCTTGACCTCGACCACGCTGCCGTCTTCGAGCTCGAACCGATAATGCGTGTTTTCAAGGTCCGCGTCCTTGACCAGCACGCCCTGGAATGCCTCGGGATTGAAGCGGAACGTCGTGCAGCCTTTCAGGCCCTGCTGATAGGCGTAAAGGTAGATGTCCTTGAAATCCTCGTAGGGGTATTCGGTGGGCACGTTGGCTGTCTTGGAAATGGACGAATCCACCCATTTCTGCGCCGCGGCCTGCATGTCCACGTGTTCGGTCGGCTTGATGTCGTCGGCGGCGACAAAATAGTCGGGCAGCGCCTTGTCGACATCGTCGGTGAAAGGCATCGCCTGTGCGTTGATCCAGGCACGATAAGCCAGCAGCTCGAAACTGTAGACCTCGACCTTTTCCTTGGATTTGCGTCCTTCGCGAATGACGTTGCGCGAATAGTGATGCGCGAAACTCGGCTCGATGCCGTTGCTGACGTTGTTGGCCAGGCTCAGCGAAATGGTGCCGGTCGGCGCGATGGAGGTGTGATGGGTGAAACGCGCGCCGCTTTCGGCGAGCTTGTCCACCAGTTCCGGCGCCACCTTGGCCACGTTTTGCATGTAACGGCTGTACTTGGCATGCAACACGCTGCCGCGGATGGTTTCACCCACTTTCCAGCCGTCGTCAGCCATTTCCGGGCGCTTGCGCAGCATTTCGGCAGTGACGCTGTAGTCCTCGGCCAACACCGGCGCCGGACCTTTTTCAGCGGCCAATTCAAGCGCCACTTCCCAACCGGCAACGGCCATTTCGCGCGCCACCCTTTCGGTGAATTCGACGCCTTCGGCCGAACCGTAACGCTGCTTGAGCATGGCCAGGGTCGAACCCAGCCCCAGAAAACCCATGCCGTGACGGCGTTTGTTCATGATCTCGGCGCGCTGCTGCGCCAGCGGCAAACCGTTGATCTCGACCACGTTGTCGAGCATGCGCGTGAACACCTTGACCACTTCGC
>CAZSOU010000124.1:0-6122 GCA_964608595.1 uncultured Rhodanobacteraceae bacterium | reverse complement strand
TGGTCGACGACAGCGAACTGGAAGAATCGCTGGCCATCGCCAGCATGACCAGCAAGGCACAAAACCGGCTGGCGCGGCCGCTGTTTGCCGTCAACCAGCGCATGTCGGTGATTTGCGGCGGCAACAAGGTCGACGATGCCAACAACCCGATTGCCCCGGCCATGCTGTGCGAGGCTTTCCGCCAGGCCATGCGCGAACTGGATGTCGAAACGCGCGTGCGCCTGATCATCTACAAACTGTTCGACCGTTACGTCATGGCCGGATTGGGCGACCTTTACACGATGCTCAATCGCGAGCTGGCCCAGGCCGGCGTGCTGCCCAAGCTGCACCACGAATTGCCCGGAAAGTCCCGCCACGGCACGGCAACACGAGCCGGAACCGATACAGTCCCGAGCGCCGGCGCCAGCGACAATGGCGATTTTCAGGCCGAGTTCTACCAGACCCTCAACAACCTGCTGTCCGCGCGCCGCCATGGCGGTTCCGGCTCAGCACCGGCATCGGGCATGCCCTCGCTGAGCCCGGCCGAGTTGCTGGGTGCGCTGAGCCTGCTGCAAAACGAAGTCGCGGTTGACACCGTCACGCATGCCGACCTGCCCGATCACGGCATGAGCGCGCAGGACATCGCCGAGCTCAAGGTGCATCTGCTCAAGCAGATCGGCCGTCTGCGCGGCGATGCCAAGGTGCACATGTCCGGCGCCGACGAAGACACCATCGACCTGGTCGGCATGCTGTTCGAGTTCATTCTGGAAGACCGCAACCTGCCGGTCGAAATGCAGGTGCTCCTGGCGCGACTGCAGATTCCCTACCTCAAGGCCGCCATTCTCGACCGTCGCATGTTCGCGCATACCTCGCACCCCGCGCGGCAATTGCTGGACGCGCTGGCCGAGGCCGCCAAGGGCTGGTCGGATGAATCCGATCGCGACCGCCGCTTGTATGCCAAGATTCACGGCATCGTCGAAACCCTGTTGCAGGAATTCGACGACGACATGGATATCTTCGAGCGCCTGCAACAGGATCTGAGCGATTTCCAGGCCACCAGTCGCAAGCGCGCGGAGTTGTCCGAACAGCGCGTCGCCGAAGCGGTGCGCGGGCGCGAAAAATTGCAGCAGGCCCGCCGCCGCGCGGCACAGGAAATCCTGGCACGCGTCGAGCGCGAAGACCTGCCGGAAATCATCCGCAGCGTTCTGACGCGAGCGTGGGCCAACTATCTCGTACTGACCTTGTTGCGTCAGGGCGAGCAATCGCAGGAATTTCGCGTCGCGTTGCGTTTCGTCGACGATTTCGTCTGGAGCGCTCTGCCCAAGCACAACGACGCCGAACGAGAGCGCCTGCGCCAGCTGTTGCCGTTGCTGGAAAAATCGCTGCGTCACGGCCTGGCAACCGTCGCCTTCCAGGATGCCGACGTCGAATCGTTGATGAACCAGCTCAACGCCTTGTATCGGTCGCGACTGGACGCCACGGAACCGGAGCCTGTTGCGAGTGGCACCACCGACACCGCCCCGGCGATTCCCGACTCGGTGGAAGCCATCGCCCGACCCGAGGTGATCGCGGAAACCGAAACCATCGAGACCGCGCCCGATGACGTCAGTGCCGATGACCTGCAGCGCGTGCGCACCCTCAAGGTGGGCGCGTGGCTGGAGTTCTCCGCCGCCGCCGATGCACCCGGCGAGCGCGCCAAACTGTCGTGGATCAGCCCGATCAGCGGCAAATACCTGTTCGTCAACCGTCGCGGCCTGAAAGTGGCCGACAAGACCGTGACCGAGCTGGCCCACGAACTGGCCGACGGACGCGCGACCGTCCTGGAAGAACTGCCACTGTTCGACCGCGCGCTGGATGCCATCGTCGAGCGTCTGCGCCAGACCCAGGCCAGTCGCGAGACCCCGGCCGCATCGGACGACAACGCCAACCCGCCCCCCGCGTGAATCGACGTCGGGTGCCGTATCATGCGCTCCACCCCACCATGCATCGACATCATGCCTCACTCCTCCCGCGCCGTCACGCCCGATACCGTTTCCCTGCCGCCAGCCGACCTCATTCATGAGGACGTCGCACGAGCGTTGCGCGAAGACATCGGCAGCGGCGATGTCACCGCCGCCCTGCTGCCTGCCGACGCCAGAGCCGAAGCGAGGCTGATCTGCCGCGAAGACGCCGTGATCGCGGGTACCGCCTGGTTCGATGCCTGCTTTCATCAGATCGATGCGACCACCACCATCGACTGGCACGTGAGCGACGGCGAACACGCCGGCGCCGGCGACGTCCTGTGCACGATCGCCGGTTCGGCGCGCACGCTTGTCACGGCCGAACGCAGCGCCATCAATTTTCTGCAAACGCTGTCCGGTACCGCCACCATCGCCGCGCAATACGTCGAGGCTTTGGCGGGAACGCAAACGCGCGTGCTGGACACGCGCAAAACCCTGCCGGGGCTGCGCGCAGCGCAGAAGTACGCGGTCCGCGTCGCGGGCGCCGTCAATCACCGCAACGGACTCCACGACGCCTATCTGATCAAGGAGAACCACATCGCCGCCGCCGGCAGCATCGCCGCCGTCGTCAAGACCGCGCGCACGCATCATCCCGAGCTGCTGCTGGAAGTGGAGGTGGAAACGCTCGACGAACTGGATGAGGCGCTTGCCGCCGGCGTGGATCGGATCATGCTGGACGAGTTTGCGCCGGATGTCATGCGCGAAGCGGTCCAGCGCACCGCCGGGCGGGTCGCGCTGGAAGTATCGGGCAGCGTGGATCTCGATCGCCTGCCCGCCATCGCCGCCACCGGGGTGGACTTCGTGTCGGTCGGCGCGCTTACCAAGCACGTGCGCGCCGTCGATCTTTCCATGCGCCTGACAATGCTTTGATCCCGAGCGCCGCACCCGGCACATGAAGATGCACCGGGACAACCATCGCGCGTGACGTGTTCCGACGGGTTGCCGCCGACACGCCCGCGGCGCACACTTCAACCATGCCGACCGAAATGATCCTGCTGCTGGTTTTCCTCGTCGCCATCGGTGTGTGGCTGGACACCATGCGCCAGCATGATCATGCCTTGCATGCGGCGCGGCGGCTTTGCGCCAATCACGACGTGCAACTGCTCGATCAGACGGTCGGGTTGTCGGCGCTCAAGTTGCGCCGTCACGAGGGTCGGCTGACGCTGGAGCGTCATTACGACTTCGAGGTCAGCGTGGGTGGCAGCGACCGCCAGTCCGGCAATCTGTGGCTGCGCCACGGACGTCTGGCCGGCGTCAGCGCCAACTGGCTGAAACCACCGGACGGGCGCACGAGCGACGCTCGTGCCGTGGTTACCGATCTGCTGGAACGCATTTCGCACGACCGCACGACGTGACGGCATCGACGAGACGAAAAAACGCAGGGCATGCAGTGACCATCCCGCGTGACGTCCAGCCCTACTTGATCACACGCAAATGCGGCGCGCCACGCTTTGACGATTTGTCGTCATCACCCGACGGTTTGTCGTCGGCGTCGTTGCCGTCGCCCGGAGGCGGTGTATCCGGGGCCGGCGGGCCGCCGGGATCGCCCTCGGCGAACATCATGCCCTGGCCGTTTTCCTGCGCGTAGATGGCAAGCACCGCATGCACCGGGAACGTGACGGCCTGGCTGACGCCGGAAAAACGTGCCTTGAAACTGATCCAGTCATTGCCAAGGTCGAGGTTGGCCACGGCCTGCATGTCCAGGTTCAACACCACCTGGCCGTCGCGCACGGCCTGCGGCGGCACACGCACGCCCTGGCCACTGGCATCGACCAGCACGTAAGGGGTGAGGTGGTTGTCGGTAATCCAGTCGTAGACCGCCCGCAACAAGTACGGGCGATTGGACGTCATGGCTATGGAATTGTCGCTGTCGTTACTCACTCGCGCATGGCTCTTTCGGTTTCGGTCAGGCTGCGGGCAAAACCCTGCGTATGGAAAATGCGTTCACCGTAATCATTGATGGGCTTGCCTTCGCGGCCCAAGTCTATCCCCAACATCGGCAAACGCCAGACTACCGGTGCCACCAGACAGTCGGTAAGGCTCAGTTCGGGGTTGAGAAAAAAGCGTGACGCCTTGAACAGCGGCACCGACATCAGCAGCTGCTCGCGCAAGTGCTTGCGCGCGGTATCGGCGGGCCGCCCCCCTTCGTTGATGGTGTCGATCAACGGCAACCAGTCGAACTCGATACGCGCCGCGGCAAGGCGCAAACGCGCGCGCGACAGTGGATCGATCGGCATCAGCGGCGGGTGCGGATAGCGTTCATCGAGGTATTCGCACACCACGGTCGCGTCGTACAGCACCATGTCGCGCTCGGCCAGCGTGGGCACATCACCGTAGGGGTTGATGTCGACCAGGTCCTCGGGCGGCCGCGCTTCATTGACGATTTCACGCTCGTAGGTGACGCCTTTGGCCGCCAGGATCAATCTGACGCGGTGACATTGAATGCCGTCATCCGTGGTGTAAAGGGTCAAAACGGTACGCGTGTTCGCCACTTGATTCATGCGGGTCTCCCCTCCGGGACACGATGATGATGCCATGCATCATGCCACCATCGGGGCATCAATGAACGTCTTTCCAGTATTCGCGCTTGAGCAACCAGGCCAGAAACGTGAACACCGCCAGGAACAAAAGCACCCACGGCGCCAGACTGTGACGCTTGAGTGCGGCCGGCTCGGACACGTATTCGAGAAACGCCGTGATGTCCCGCGTGGCCGCCTGATATTGCGCCGGGGTCAGGCGTCCGGGCTGCTTGAGCGTCAGTTTTTCCACCGGCGCGGGATCACCGGCCTTGGCCGGCTTGCCATACTCGGCCACCTGAATGCCCTGCAACTCCCACAGCACGTTGGGCATGGAGGCATTGGGGAACACGGTGTTGTTCCAGCCCACCGGGCGTGACGGATCGATGTAGAACGAGTTGAGATAGCTGTAGACCCAGTCGGCGCCCTTCTGGTCAACGATCAGCGACAGGTCGGGCGGCGCTTTGCCGAACCACTGCGTCGCACCCTCGGCAGGCATGGCCGACACCACCGGATCATGGAACTTGCCACCGGTGAAATCGAGGTTGTTCATGACCTGGTCCTGGGTCAGACCCAGATCCCTGGCGATGCGCGAGTAACGGATGAAATGCAGGGAATGGCAGCCCGAACAGTAGTTCATGAACAACTTGGCGCCACGCTGCACCGACGCCGTGTCGTGCACGTTGGTGCCCGAGTGCATCAGCTCGGCACCACCCTCCTCGGCTTGGGCGGATACCGCACCGACGAGCAGGCCGAACGCGAAAATGGCGGAAACAAGAAGGCGCTTATTCATGTGCGGTCACCCGTTCCGGTACCGGCCTGGTTTTCTCGAAGCCGAAGAATGTGTATATCCACAAAAACAGGAAGAAACCGAAATACACCAGCACGCAGAGGCGGCCGAACGCGTTCTGGATGGCGGTAACGTCGGCATCGGCGCCGAACACCCACACGATGAAGTCCGGCACCACCTCGGCGCCGATCAGGCCCAGACACAGGAACGACAGCGCGAACAAGGTCAAAAACACCTTGTAGCCGACGCCGCGGTAACGCACCGACTTGACCTTGCCGCGATCGATCCATGGCGTGAGGAACAGGATCACGATGGAGGCGAACATCACGATCACGCCGCCCAGCTTGCTCGGAATCATGCGCAGGATGGCGTAAAACGGCGTGAAGTACCACACCGGCTTGATGGCCGCAGGCGTCGCCAGCGAGTTGGCCGGCGCGAAGTTGTCATGCTCGATGAACCAGCCGCCCATCTTCGGAACCAGGAAGATGATGAAAGCGCAGATCAGCAGGAAGAACCCGACGCCGAACAAATCCTTGACGGTGTAATACGGATGGAACGGAATGCCGTCCTTCGGTGCATCCTTGCTCCAGCGATTGCCCTTGGGACCGTGTTTGACATCCACGCCCTCGGGGTTGTTGGAGCCCACTTCGTGCAACGCTGCCAGATGCAGCACCACCAACAGCAGCAGCACCAGCGGCAGCGCGATCACGTGCAGCGCAAAGAAGCGGTTCAAGGTGGCGTCGCCAGGCAGGAAGTTGCCCATGATCCACGTCACCAGCGTATCGCCGATCCACGGAATGGCGCCGAACAGCGAGATGATCACCTTGGCGCCCCAGA
>CAZSOU010000123.1:0-6140 GCA_964608595.1 uncultured Rhodanobacteraceae bacterium | reverse complement strand
GCGGCATGGCGGCGGTGACATTGGCGCTGGAACTGGTGCCGGCCGGTGGCCGCGTATTGGCGGCGCACGATTGCTACGGCGGCACCTGGCGTCTGCTGGATGCATGGGCCAAAAAAGGCCGCTTCGAGCTGGAATTCGTCGATTTCACCGACCCCGCCGCGCTGGCCGCCGGTCTGTCCCGGGAGCCGTCGCTGGTGTGGATTGAAACGCCGTCGAACCCGTTGCTGCGCGTCACCGACATCCGTCATGTGACGCTGGCCGCACACACCGTCGGGGCCTTGTGTCTGGTGGACAACACGTTTCTTTCGCCGGCGTTGCAGCAACCGTTGGGGCTGGGGGCGGATCTGGTGTTGCATTCGACCACCAAGTACATCAACGGTCACAGCGACGTGGTCGGCGGCGCCGTGGTCGCGCGCACGCCGGAGCTGGCCGAGGAAGTCAAATGGTGGAGCAATTGTCTGGGCCTGTCCGGGGCGCCGTTCGACAGTTATCTCACCTTGCGCGGCCTGCGCACGTTGTCGGCCCGTTTGCGGGTGCACCAGGAAAACGCCTTCCGCATCGCCGAGCTTCTGGAAGCCCACAGCGCCGTGCGAAAGGTGTACTACCCGGGGCTCGAGTCACATCCGCAGCATGACCTGGCGACATGGCAGCAGTCCGGTTACGGCGCCATGGTCAGTTTCGAACTGGACGGCGGCAACGACGTCATTCGCGCGTTTCTGGATGGACTCAAGTGCTTCTCGCTGGCCGAATCGCTGGGCGGCGTGGAAAGCCTGATCGCGCATCCGGCCACCATGACGCACGCGGCGATGACGCCCGAAGCGCGCCGGCAAGCCGGCATTGCCGATGGCCTGTTGCGCCTGTCGATCGGCATCGAGGATGGCGACGACCTCGAAAGCGATCTGCGAGCCGCGCTTGCGCGTGTCGTGGCATGCCAACCATCCTGTCGGGCGTCGGCATGAGTGCGCTGGCGCAAGCGGCCCGAAAACCGGGCCGGGATTCCGTGCCGCAAACGGCTGTCGTGCTGTTGGGTACCGGCGTCGTCGGTGGCGCTTTCCTGAAACTGCTCGACAGCGACGCGGCCGCCTCCGTCCGTCTGGTCGGGGTCGCCAATTCCCGCTTTCAGCAAACCCGCCCGCGTGCACTGGCCGAGCGCGGCATTCGCGAGCACCTCGGACAAAGCGGCGATCCACGCGACAACGAGGCCTTGCTGGGTGCGCTGGACGCGAGCGGAGCGGCAAGACGTGTCGTCATCGACGCGACCGCGTCGTCGGCATTGGCGACGCACCACGCGGCCTGGCTGGGGCGCGGTTATCACGTCGTCACCGCCAACAAGGCGGCCAACGGCAGCACGCTCGCGGCATGGCGCGATCTGCAGTCGGCACAGCGCGACGCATGCACGCGATATGGCGACGCCGCCACCGTGGGCGCCGGGCTTCCGGCCATCGCCACCCTGCGCCGCCTCCGTGCCTGCGGTGACGCATTGGTGAGTCTGGAGGGCATATTTTCCGGCTCGCTCGGCTGGTTGTTCAGCACCTACGACGGCAGCGAACCGTTCTCGCATCTGCTGCGCCGTGCACGTGAACTGGGCTACAGCGAACCCGATCCGCGCATGGACCTGTCCGGCGAGGATGTTGCGCGCAAACTGCTGATCCTGGCGCGCACGGCCGGGTTCCACCTCGGCAGCGAAGACGTGGCCGTGGAAAATCTGGTGCCGCCGGCGTTGCGCGACCTGCCGCCGGACGCCTTCCTCGCCGCCGCCGAGGCGCTGGACGCACCCATGGCGAAACGCCATGCCCGAGCTCGCGCCAACGGTTGCGTATTGCGCTACCTCGCGCGCCTGACCCGAAACGGCCAGGCCCGTGTCGGGCTCGCCGAAGTGGAACTGACCCATCCGACCGCGCACCTGCGTGGCACCGACAACCAGTTCGCCATCACCACCACGCGCTATCACGCCCAACCACTGGTCATCCAGGGCCCCGGCGCCGGCGCCGACGTCACCGCCCAAGCCTTGCTGGGCGACATCCTGGCCATCCCCGCCACTTGAAGAGTCCTCCCACACGGGTTGTAATTTTCCCCCCCGCCCGGCTTGCAGGCTCTGCAGGCCCTGTGGGAGGGGCCGGCGGCCCCGACAAGCCCGACCAAGCGCCCAGCCACATTCACAGCCGAGGGGTAAAAAGGGGCGAGGCCAATTAATCTCCCCCCACCCGGCTTGCAAGCTCTGTGGGAGGGGCCGGTGGCCCCGACAAGCCCGACCTCGCGCCAAGCCAGATTCCCAGCCGGACCGGATGTAAAACGGTACGAGCTAATTAAGTCTGACGAGGTATGGCAAAAGTGTCGCGCGGCTGTGTAGCACCTTCCAAAGGGCATGGCCGATGCCGATTTCACTCGCCGGCTTGTCGAATGCAGCTTGTGGGTACGCAGAAAACGGACACGCGAGAATTCAATTACTCCCGTAACCTTTTTGAAAAGCACTCAAGCGACGACGTGCCGCAAAGCTTCGATTGCCCATTGATTCAGACTCTGCCCAGACAGCTCTGCGGCCCGAATGGCATTGGCATGCAGTTCGGGCGGCATGCGCAGCAGCACCTTTCCACTGGCAGGGCGGTTGGGCTTCTGACCGAGTTGCCGGCAGGTCTCGAGGTAGTCGTTCACCGATTCGCGGAACGCGTTTTCAAGCTTGTCCACCGTTTCGCCGTGGAAACCGATGATGTCGCGAATGCCGGCCAAATGCCCGACAAACAGCCGATCCTCCGCATCGTACTCGACGCGTGCCGCATAACCCTTGTATTTCATCGTGTTCATGGTTTTATTCTCAGACGCAGCAAAAATTCGCGCGCGTCCCTGACTCGGTAGCGCAGCGCCTCCTTGCGAGGATGCGGGCGGTGAAAACGGATGCGTTCGCCATCTTTCTCGAACATCACGGACGATCCAGCGCCTTCGATCCGTCGGCAACCGACCGCCATCAACAACGCTCTCGATGCGACCCCATGGCAGTGTGCCGTTTACGGGGTTGTTGAATATCGCCAGCAAAGTCCGTTTGTGCGCGTTGTTCATGAATAGATGATATCACTATTTGATATCACTTGGGTCAAAGCATTGCCGTCGATGGGTATCACATATCGGGTCGGGGCCCGGCGCCCTCGAGCCGCCGAGTTCCGGCCAGGCAATGCGCACAGCTATGGCGCACTGCCGGCACTGTCGGCTGTGCGCGCCGCATCATCACGCAGGGTTTGCCGCAGGCGGACCAGTTCGTGTGCCCAGTAGTGTTCGCGCTTCAGAACCCATGCGTGGATACGCGGCATGCCGAAGCGTGGTGCGGCCTTGTGCTGGTCGGTTTTCAATTGCCGATAGTGCTTCAGGTGTGCCAGCCCGCGCTCCGGGTAACCGCGCGAGCCCAGCAGCGCGGCTTGTTCGAAGGCGGCGGTGGTGCGCACGTTCTGATCCAGGGCGCGGTTGAAATCGGCCAGCGCGCGGTCCGGCTGATGCCGCACCAGGGCGATGCGGCCGAGAATGGAGTCGAGATCCTGGCGGCGCCCGTGGATGGCCATCAGTTTCGGGTTCGACTGGGCCGCGTGGACCAGATCGACCAATGTATCCAGGGTCAGTTGCGGGCAGGGCGGGTGCCCGCTCTGCCCGATGGCGTGACCGAACCAGTGCGTCAGCAGTGCGCCCGGATTGCGCGTGGTGGCCAGCGCTGTTTTCGCCGCCCGCAACGTGGCCGGTGGCACGTGGCCCATCTGGCACTGCGCCGCGAACAGGTTGAAAGCCAGCTGCACCTGGTCGGGTTCGTCGGCCAGCAGCTTTTGCAGGCGTGCCGCCGCGCGTGCCGGCTGGCCGGCGCGCATCTGCGCCATCGCCGCATTGGCTTGCGCGCGCGGTGAATCCGGGTTGAGCCGGGCCCACAACAGTGCCTGTTCGTGGATGTTGCCCCACACTCCGGCACGCGCATGCGTCATCGTGGCCAGCCCGGCCAGGATCAACACCGCCAACACCGCCTTGGCCCAACCCCAATGCTGGAACGGGCGACCTGCCGGACGGGCTTCGGTCTTGGTCCGGCGGGCGCTGCCCGCCCTGCGCGATGTTTGCGCCACCCCGCACAACCACAATGCCAGCGGCCAGAACATCAGCATTGCCGGCAGGTAATTGCGATGCTCGAAATAAAGCTCCAGTGCAATCGTGGACGATTCCAGCGACTGCCCGACGAAGTAGAACAGGATCGCCAATGCCACCGCCGGCAGGCGCTTGCGTACCAGGCATGCGCCCGCGATCAGGCCCAGCACCGCCAACAGGCATGGCAACGTGGTCCACGGCGAAAACAGCGAGGCGGAGGCATGGATCTGGTCGTTGAACAGCCCCGGCGTGAACGGACGCGGCAACCATAGCAGTTGCAGGTATTCCATCAGCACGCGCGGCTCGGTCAGCAGGCGCTGGCCCAACGTCCACGGGCGCGTGGACGAAATGCCGTGCGCGAACCCGTTGTAACCCGCACGCACCAGATAGAACGCCACAAAGGCTGCCGGCAACCCGGCCAGCACCCACATGGCCCGGCGGTAGTTGCGGCGTTGGCGGGGTGTCGGGCAGTCGGGGCCACCGGCCCCTCCCCCCGCGAGTGCCGGATCCGTGTGGGAGGGGCCGGGGGCCCCGACAGCGACCTGCCGCAGCAGCGTCCATTCGATTACCAGCGCCAGCGCCGGCAACAGGATGCCGTTGGCCTTGGACAACACTCCGAGCGCCGTACACACACCCAGCCCCGACACCATCCAGGCCAGGCCAGGCACGGTGGCACCGCTCAGCATGCGGCGTCGGCCGCGCAGCCAGGCCAGCAGGCCCAGCAGGGTGAATGTGGCCGGCAGCATCGCCTCGCGCTGCACGATGTACAGCGTGGTCGACACGAACAGCGGGTGCAGCAGCCACATGCCTGCGCCGAGCAGAGCGGCAAGGTCGATGCGCCAGGCCGGCGTGCGGGTTTCCTCGGGGCCACCGGCCCCTCCCACAGGGCCTGAAACCCCTGTGGGAGGGGCCGGTGGCCCCGACAAGCCCGGCCGGATCCACAGCCGGGCAGGGCGGGCACTGTCCACCGCCAATCCCAGCCGTCGCAACAGCAAGAACAACAACCCGCCATTGAACAGGTGCAGCAAAATGCTGGTGCGCAAAAACGGCCGCGCTTCCGTCGGCCAGTTGTTCGCGTCGATCAGAAAACTCAACAACGCAATGGGTCGCCCCGTCGGGTCGGCGTTGCCGGAAGTGATGTAGCGCCAGAACGTGGGCCAGTCGTCCACCGGTCCGCTCGCGCCCAGCACCGGCAGGTTGGCAAAGTCGTCGAACTGGAAACCGCCGGACAGGCCGGGATGGTAGGTCCACCAGGCGCCTGCCAGCAGGACGGCCAGCAGCAATGCGGCCGGCAGCCAGCGAACGAGTCGGGAATCGGAAAGCATTGCGCGAGTGTACAAAAGCGCACGCGCACAATTAACCGCATCATGCGCAAGATGTGACGGTGCCGACATGCATGCACAAAACAAGCCGGTGAATGGAGCCGGCGAACGACACCCCCATTGGCCGCCAAGACTCCCCATTACGGACGGCAGGACAAAAAAGAAGGGCCGCGTGAGGCGGCCCTTCCAGAGGTAGGAAACTGGGAGGAGAGGAGAATCTAATTACCCCCGTCCCCTTTTGTTTGTTTTTGTTTTGTTGTGATGGTTAGTCGCGACAGGACGCCGGCAGATACTTGTTCTCGATTTTTCCACCACCGCTGCAAGTCCACGCGATGCTTCCACCAGAGGTGATCGCGGACAGCACCAGAACGTTGCCAGTTCCTTTGATGTCGCTGTTTGCGTCGGGACCATCGAAGGTCGCTGTAATTGTGCCTTCCGTTGTAGAAACGTCGCCGTCAGTGCCCGTTCCCACTGCGCTTACATACTTGCCCTTGATATCACCCTTGTCCGACAAACCAGCTTCGTCATTATCGGCAGGGAAGTCACCGGTATTGGTGTAATACTCCGTAACTGCCGTCTTGGCACCATCCATCAGCGTCATGCCCTCCGACACCTGCGCACGAATGACGTAGTTCTGGTAAGCCGGAATGGCAATGGCGGCCAGGATGGCGATGATCGCGATCACGATCATCAGTTCGATCAGCGTGA
>CAZSOU010000122.1:0-6445 GCA_964608595.1 uncultured Rhodanobacteraceae bacterium | reverse complement strand
AGGTGCAGCCGTCGATCGACCTGGATTTCGCCACCGGCGTGCGCACGCTGCTGCGACAGGATCCGGACATCATCATGGTCGGCGAAATCCGCGACCTGCAAACCGCACAGATGGCGGTACAGGCGTCGCTCACCGGCCACCTGGTGCTCTCGACACTGCACACCAACGACGCACCCAGCGCCCTCACGCGATTGCTCGACCTCGGCGTGCCGCATTACCTGATCCAGTCCACGCTGACCGGCGTCGTCGCGCAGCGGCTGGTGCGCACGCTGTGCCCGCATTGCAAACGCGAGGCGACTCAGGATGCGGAAAGCTGGAACGCATTGACGCATGGTTTCGATCTGCCGTTGCCGGCAACGGTATGCGAGCCCGTGGGTTGTCTGGAATGCCGACACACCGGATTCATGGGCCGCACCGGCGTGTACGAGATGTTGCCGATGACGCCGCCGTTGCGTGCGCGCATCGGTGCCGAACTGGCACTGGACGACTTTGTCGCCACGGCACAAGCCGAGGGCATGCAGCCATTGCGTATTTCCGCCGCCGCGCAAGTGGCGCGCGGCCTGACCACCGTGGCCGAGGTGCTGACGGTTCTGCCTCCGCCCGCCTGACGGCCCGGATCGGCGAAACGTGGTCGGATCGGACCCTCGCGGCCATGGGCCGCTCCCACAGGGAACCTCGAAAAACCGCGGATCACCGGAGTTTCCTGTGGGAGGGGCCGGTGGCCCCGACAGGATGTACCGCATGATCCGTCGGGGCCACCGGCCCCTCCCACAAGGGTAGCTCCAGGGTGCAACGGTTTTTCGAGGCTGCCCACAACGGTTCCTCGAGATTCCATGCAAACCCTGTGGGAGCCGCTGTCGTCGCTTGCAAGCGACGACAGCGGCAAGGCAGGAGCCAGCCGGACATGGGACAATGGCACCCCTCCCCTGCTTGACTGCCAGCCACTGCCGACGCCCCATCGACCATGCCACACACCAAGCCTCTGCTGATCATCCTCACCGGCCACGCGCCGGATGCCTTGCGCAACCGCTTCGGCGATTTCGACCATTGGTTCCGCATCGCCATGCATGTCCCCGAAAGCGACATCCGCGTGATCGATGTCAGCGTCGGCGAGGCATTGCCGTCAATGGACAGCGTGCGCGGCGCGGTGATCAGCGGCTCGGCGGCCATGGTGACGGATCAGCGGGACTGGAGCGAGCAGCTGGCCGGCTGGATTCGCAACGCCATGGACGTCGCGTTGCCGTTGTTCGGCGTCTGCTACGGCCATCAACTGATGGCGCATGCCCTGGGCGGACATGTCGGGGCACTTCCCGACGGACGGGAAATGGGCACGAAAGACATCGAGATACTGACGCCGGGCGTCTCGGATCCGTTGCTGACGACGATACCGGCGTGCTTTGCCGCTCACACCACGCATGTCGAGAGCGTGCTGGATGCACCCGCCGGTGCGCAGATACTGGCACGCTCGGCACGCGATCCGCACCAGATCCTGCGCTACGGACCCCGGGCGTTTTCCACACAATTGCATCCCGAGTTCAGTGTCACCGTCATGCGCGCTTATCTGCGTTTGCGCGCGCCCGACCTGCGCGCCGAATCGCTCGACGTGCGCGCCTTGTTGAACGAGGTGCGTGCGACGCCGCACGCGCGCCGATTGCTGCGGCGTTTCGCCCACGGCATGACGCAAACAAACGCCGAAAGCATGGAACCGGCCGCATGAACTCGCAACCCACACCACCACGCCGGGTCGGCGCCGGCCACGGCTTGAAATGGCTCGGCGAAGCATTGGCCATGGTGCGCCGTTGGCCGACGGTGTTCCTGTCCATGGGGTTGATCGTGGCCATCATCAGTCTGGTGCCATGGGTGGGGAGCTTCGCCATCCTGATCATGGGACCGGCGCTGCTGGCCGGCATCACCATGGCCGCCGACAGCGCGCGGCGCGGACAGACGCCGGCCATCCATCAACTGTTCGCCATGTTCGAGGTGCCCAAGCGGCGCAACGAAGCACTCAAACTGTGCCTGCCATTGGTGGCCGGCAGCGTGATCGCACATATCGTCATCAAGGTCGCCCTTCTCAGCGCGACGTCGAAAGCAGGTATCCGTCCGGAAGCACTGAGGGACCATCCGGAACAAGTGCTGGCGCTGCTGGAAAGCGCCAGCGTGGCGCCCTGGCTGATGGTTGCCGTGGTCATCGTGCTGCTGGCGTGGACGCTAGTCGCACTGGCGATCCCCCGCGTGGCGCTCGGACACGACACGGCATTTGCCGCCATGGGCCGGAGCTTTCGCCTCATATGGCACAACATCACCGCCTGGATCGTCGCATTTGCATTGTTTTTTGCGGGTTTGGTCGTCGTGGGCATGTTGTTGATGCTGACCCATGTGCTGGCGCTGATGCAGGTGGGTATGTACATCACGCTGTATGCCGTCCTCGGGCCACTGTTGCTTGCCGCCTGGCGCGACCTCGACGGGCAGGACACGCCGCCGGATCACGATCGCACGCCGCCACCGCCCGAACCGCCACGCCCCACCGGCGTGCTCGAAGCCTGATCGTCTCGACCAGCGCCGGGCGGGCTCTGGTCGACCTGGCCGACATCGTCAGCCCGGGTCGTCAGCCTCGCAGACGGCGCTCCACGGCACTGCGAGAGAACACGGCAAAGACCACGCCGAAACCGAAACCGGCAATGTGACTCCACCACACCACGGCGCCAAAGCCCGGGCCGGCATAGGTGAACAGCAGTTGCAACAGCACCCACAGGCCGATCAGCAGCGGCGCCGGTACGCGCACGAATTCCATGAACAGGCCCAGCGGCAACACCAGACCCAGGCGTGCGCGCGGAAACAGCACCAGATACACCCCGACCACCGCCGATACGGCGCCGCTGCAACCGATGATCGGTGAATGCGCCGTCGCCAGCGTCAGCGCGCCGATCAGATTGGCGAATATGCCGCCGAGCAGAAACAGGCTCAGAAATCGCGGCGATCCCAGAGCCCGCTCCGCCGACAAACCGAAAATGACCAGAAACAACATGTTGGCCAGAAGGTGTATCCAGGCGACATGGATGAACAGCGAGCTGAAAAGGCAGAACCAGTCCGGATCGAACACGTATTGCCACCACGTGTCCGTCGCCTCGAACAAGCGTGACGGGACCGTGCCCCAGCGCATCACCCACGCCAACTCCTGCTTCAGCGGCATCAGCGACAATGCGACAAAACAGGCCACGCAAGCGATCACGATCACCAGCGTGGCCCAGCGCACGCCGGGACGGCGACGGCTTTCGACGTGGACGAACATGGTCATGTCGTCACCTCACGGTACGTCGTGCGCAAGATGCGGCCCGGCCGTCTGCAACGAGGTCAGCGCGAACAGGGTTTCCGGACCCACAACGCCGTCGTCGGGGATGCCGAAACTGCGCTGAAGCCGACGCACGCGCTCGCTCAGCCGGGCATCGAAAACGTCCGTGGCCGAAGCCGGTTCTCCCTGCGTCGGCAGATGTGCCGCCACCCACGCGACCGCCGGCCCCTTGTCGCCCTTGCGCAGCACGGCGGGCAGTGAGGCCGGCAACCGGAACGGAGCGTAGAAATAGCCGTGCCACAATCGCGCCAGGGCTTTACGGGATATTTCGACCGGACGCGAGTTGACCATCAGTCGCACCCGTGTTTCGCCCACGCCCAGAAGCAGCACCTGATGCTTGCCGCGCGGTGTGACAAGCACCAGCACCATGGGACGGTCGAAATGTTCAAGCTGGTCCAGTGTGCCGGTTCCGCCCACGCAGCCGAAACCCGGAAAAATCATGGCCCGGCACTGCGAGGCATCTTCCACGCTGACCTTGTCCGACCCCACCTGCCAGCGCGCCAGCATTTCACTCCAGGCCTGCAGACGCGCCTCGCGCGGCGGCGCCAGACCGAGACTCAATTGTTGCGCCTGCTGTTGCGCCGGGACCCCCGCCTGCGCGAGCGATTTCACCGGCGGATGTGTTGCCGTCGAACCGAAGTAGCCCCATGTGATGAACGCGATGAGCAACACGATCATCGCCGCCGCCCCCAGCCACCACCAGCGATAGCGCTGCAGCCAGTAACCGACGCCGCCTGGCAGGGCCTCGCGTGCGGCCTGTTGCACCACGCGCTCGCCGATGGTCGACAGTTCGTGTTTGGCGCCGATGGCCAGCGCCCGCTCGCCGATCAGGTTCACCAGTCGCGGCACGCCGTGACTGGCCCGGTGAATGTCGCGCAATGCCAGACGCGTGAACGGCATCGTCTCGACACCGGCACAATGCAGACGGTGTCGAACATAGGCCTCGCTCTGTGCGGCGTGCATGGCCACGAGCTCGTGCCGTGCCGTGATGCGCTGCGCAAGCGGCTCCAGCGCTTGGTTGCGCAAACGATCACGCAGCACCGGTGTCGCCAGCAGCAGAATATGCATGAGCTGGTGGGCCGGTGTCTGCAGATTGGTCAGGAGGCGCAATTGCTCCAGCGACTCGTCGGAAAGATTCTGCGCCTCGTCCACGACCAGCAGCACACGCTGCCCCTGAGCATAGATGTCCATCAGAAAGGTACTGAGCGCATTGACCATGTCGCGACCGCTCTCGCGATCGATGCCGTCCATCGGCACCCGCAGGCGGTCGCAGACACTTTGCAACAGCTCGATGGGCGTCACCTGCGAATGCAGCACCCGCGCCACGCGCACATCATGATCGACGAGGCGCTGCAGCAGACATTGCGCAAGCAGAGTCTTGCCACTGCCATTGACGCCGACCAGCAGCGTAATGCCTCCGCCGCCTTCGAGAACATCACGTTGCAACTGCGCCAACACCTCGCCGGCGTCGGCCTCGAGCCAGGCAAAACGCGGGTCCGGCGCCGCGGCAAATGGCGGCACGTCATGATCACAAGGGTGGCCGGACTGCTCGCTCACCATGCTTATTCGGTCCGTGACGTCTCTTTCTTGACGGGACGCGTCCAGCCCGGAATCTGCTGCTGACGCGCGCGCGCCACCGACAGCTCGCCGGGCGGGACCTCGCGCGTGATCACCGACCCGGCGCCGACGGTGGCGTCCGCGCCGATGCGCACCGGCGCCACCAGCGAGCTGTTGGATCCGATGAAGGCCTTGTCGCCGATGTCGGTACGAAATTTGTTGACGCCGTCGTAATTGCACGTGATCGTGCCGGCACCGATGTTCGCGCCCGCGCCGACGTCGGTGTCACCAAGATAGGTCAGATGATTGGCCTTGCTGCCTTGGCCGAGCGAGGTTTTCTTGGTTTCGACAAAATTGCCGACATGCACATCGTCGGCCAATTCGCTGCCCGGGCGCAGACGCGCGAACGGTCCGATGCGGCAATTTTCGCCCGCACGCACGCCCTCGATATCCGAGTGCGCGCTGACCACGGTGCCCGCCGCCAACTCGACGTCGCGCAGACGACAAAAGGGGCCGATGCGCACGTTGTCGCCGAGCTTCACGTGACCTTCGAGGATCACGTCCACATCGATATCGATGTCGCGACCAGCATCCACCGTGCCGCGCTGATCGAATCGCGCGGGGTCGACCAGGCGCACACCGGCCATGGCCAGTTCACGCGCACGGCGCTGGCGCAAGGCCGCTTCCAGCTCGGCCAGTTGCCACGGATTGTTGGCGCCCATGGCTTCGTGCGCATCATCCAGTCGCACGCAAGCGGCAGCTTCGCCGACCTCGGCGGCCTGGGTGAAAATGTCGGTCAGGTAATACTCGTTTTGGGCGTTGTCGCTGCCGAGATTGTCCACCCAGGCGCGCAGGCGACGCGCGTCGGCGCCGATGATACCGGTGTTGGTCAGCCGGATGGCCCGCTGCGCCGCCGTGGCGTCCCGCTCTTCGACAATCCCGCGCACGGCGCCCGAATCGTCGAGAATCACGCGACCATACCCGGTCGGATCGTCCAGTTCCGTGGCAAGCACCGCCAGCGAGGACGACGAGGACACCAGACCCGACAGCGACGAAGGGCGCACGAGGGGCACGTCGCCGTACAGGACCAGCACGCGTGCATCGTCGGGGACATCGACAAGTGCCAGCCGCACCGCATGACCGGTGCCACGCTGCTCGGCCTGCTCCACCCAATGGATGCCGTCATTCCCGAATGCCGCGCGCACCGCATCCCCGCGATGGCCGTACACCACATGCACGGATGCGGGAGCGAGCGTCTGGGCGGTCGCGAGCACGTGTGCCAGCAGCGGCTGTCCGGCCAACGGCAACAACACCTTGGCCGAAGCCGATTTCATGCGCTTGCCCTCGCCGGCGGCGAGGATGACGACGTGCAGTGGAGCGGTCATAAAAACTACCTGTAAGAATCCAAGCTCACACTTTGCCGCAAGTCATCAGGTTTGCCTACCCGTCGACCGGTGCGTTGCATGGTCCCGCCGTGGAAGGGACCCGTGGCCCCGACCCGTCCTGCAGCACATCCCGTCGGGGCCACCGGCCCCTCCC
>CAZSOU010000121.1:0-6495 GCA_964608595.1 uncultured Rhodanobacteraceae bacterium | reverse complement strand
CCACGCCGGTTTCGTCGCAGGAGGATTCCACGCCCAGCACGGGCTTTGAAAATTGCGTATCAGGCACGGTATAATTCCCGGCTCGCCCGGTTTCAGACGGGCCAGTCTATCACTTGGAGATTCCATGCCCAGCGTCAAAGTCCGCGAGAACGAGCCGTTCGAAGTCGCCCTGCGCCGCTTCAAGCGTACCTGCGAAAAGGCCGGCATCCTGGCCGAAACCCGCAAGCGCGAGTTCTACGAAAAGCCGACCCAGGAACGCAAGCGCAAGCGCGCCGCGGCCGTGAAGCGCCACATGCGCCGCGTGTCCCGCGAAAACGCCCGCCGCACGCGCCTGTACTGATCGCCTGCATGGCGCGGTGTCTGCCGCGCCTCGATGGCTGGATCACACCGGCCGGCTCGCCCGGGGCCTGAACGGTAGAAACTTCGAGATTTCTGCCGCGCAGGTTTCCGATGCAAGCCGGCTTTTTGTGTTTGCCCTCCGGAGACATATCGTGAGCTTGAAAACCCGTCTCACCGATGACATGAAAGCCGCCATGCGTGCCGGCGACAAATCGCGCCTGGCCACCATCCGACTGGTCAACGCCGCCATCAAGCAGCGCGAAGTGGACGAGCGTGTCGAACTGGGCGACGACCAGGTGCTGGCGGTGCTGGAAAAAATGCTCAAGCAACGCCGCGACTCGTTCAAGCAATACAGCGATGCCGGACGTCAGGATCTGGCCGACGCCGAGCAGGCCGAAATGGCCGTCATCGAGGCGTATCTTCCCGAACCACTCGACGATGCCGAAATCGACGCCCTCGTGGATGCCGCCATCAGCGAAACCGGCGCCCGCTCCATGCGCGACATGGGTCAGGTCATGGGCATCGTCAAACAACGCGCCGCCGGCCGCGCGGACATGGGCGTACTGTCGGGCAAGGTCAAGGCGCGCCTGGGCTGACGCGGGCACGGTCAACGTGTCGCCGACGTACCCAAGCGGCCACTGGCGTGGCATGCTGTCCAATCCATGGCCGGCCTGATCTCCGAAAATTTCATCAGCGAATTGCTGACCCGCGCCGACATCGTCGACGTGGTGGAGCGGCGTGTGCCGCTGAAAAAAGCCGGGCGCGAGTGGACGGCTTGCTGTCCGTTTCATGACGAACGCACGCCGTCGTTCTACGTGAGCCCGCAAAAGCAGTTCTACCATTGCTTCGGCTGCGGCGCACACGGCAGCGCCATCGGCTTTCTGATGAATTACGAGCATCTGGAATTTCAGGATGCCGTGGAAGAATTGGCGCAGGCACTGGGCCTCACGGTGGAGTATGAAAACGGCTCCGCTCGGCGACCGCGCGAAGACCGCAGCGACCTCTACACCCTGCTCGACCAAGCGGCCGGCTGGTACCAGCAACAGCTCGGCAAAAGCGCGCCGGCACGCGCTTATTGCGACCAGCGCGGCCTCGACGCGGAGACCATCGAACGTTTCCGCATCGGCTGGGCGCCGCCGGGCTGGGACGGCATCCGCAGTCACCTCGGCCGGTCACCGGAAAAGCTGAAGCAACTGGAACAGGCCGGCATGCTCTCCACCGGCGAAAAAGGTACCCGCTACGACCGTTTCCGCGAACGGCTGATGTTCCCGATCATGGATCGTCGCGGCCGCGTGATCGCCTTCGGCGGGCGCGTGGTGGACAAGGAACAATCACCGAAATACCTCAACTCGCCCGAAACGCCGCTGTTTCACAAGGGACGCGAATTGTTCGGTTTGTGGCAGGTCAGGCAAGCGTCCCACAACATCACGCGCCTGCTGGTGGTGGAAGGCTACATGGACGCCATTGCCCTGCATCAGGCCGGACTGCCCATCGCCGTGGCCACATTGGGGACGGCAACCACGCCGGATCACGCCGAACGCCTGTTTCGCACCGCACCGGAAGTGATTTTCTGTTTCGATGGCGACCGCGCCGGTCGCGATGCCGCCTGGAAAGCGCTGGATGCAGCGCTGCCCTGTCTGCGCGACGGGCGTCAGGCGGGTTTTTTGTTTCTGCCCGACGGGGAAGACCCCGATTCGCTGGTACGCGCCGAAGGCAAGGCGGGCTTCGCGGCTCGCATGGATCAGGCCACGCCGCTGTCCGACTATCTGTTCGACACCTTGTCGCAAGGCATCCACACCGCCAGCATCGACGGTCGCGCGCGTCTGGCCGAACAGGCGCGTCCGCTGCTGGCGCGACTGCCCGACGGCGCCTTTCGCGACCTGATGGCACAGGAGCTGGAAAAACGTACCGGCGCGCAAGCCATTCCCGCGTCTGCCCCGGCTCGACGTGCGCCGCCGCGCAACCATGCCGGCACACCGAGCCTGGTGCGCCAAACCATCACCCTGCTGCTGGCCCAACCCTCGTTGGCCGCCGACCTGGAAGCGCCCTACGCTTTCGCAGCTCTGGACAAGCCCGGCGTCTCCCTGCTGCTGCGCCTGATCGACACCGTCCACGCACACCCGAACACCCACACCGCCGCGTTGCTGGAACATTTCCGCGACCGGCCCGAATACGACGCTCTGCAGAAGCTGGCCATGGAACCGGTGGTCGACGGCGTCGATCTCGGCCACGAGTTTCACGGTGCGCTGGCACAAATGACGCGCCAGGCCCGCGACCAGCGCATCGCCGCGTTGCTCGAACACCAATCCGCCGGCGGCCTGGACGATGCCGGCAAAACCGAGTTGCGCGAGTTGCTGCGTGCCAAAGCCGCACGTTGAGCAAAAACGCACGCCCGGCTCCAGAAACCCGTGAACGCCGCGCGCGGTGCACACGGAGAGGTTGATCGGATCGCGTCGACCGATACGCGCAACCATGCCGCCGCCTCTACAATGCGCCCATGAACAATCTCCCCGTCATCACGCTGATCGGCAAACGCCTGCCCGGCCACCCCTGGATCTGGTCGTCGCAAATCCGCAAACCCGCGCCAAGCCTGCCGCCCGGCAGCGTGGTCGATGTGGTGGATGCCGAAGGCCGCTTCGTCGGTCGCGGCTTCTGGAATGGTCATGCGCGCATTGCCCTGCGTCTGCTCAGCACCGATCCGGATGAAGCCGTCGACACCGACTTCATCGCCGCGCGCATCGCCCGTGCCGTGGCCCTGCGCCGCGACATGCTGGATCTCGATGCCGCAAGCGATGCCTGGCGCGTGATCAACAGCGAAGGCGACGGCTTGTCCGGTCTGATCGTCGACCGTTACGCCGACATTCTGGTGGTGGAGTATTTTGCCGCCGGCATGTGGCGTTTGCGCGACGTGATAGAAGCCGCGCTCGAGACCCACTTCCCCGACGCGCGCATTCATTCGTTTGCCGAACGCCACGTGCAAAAGCAGGAATCGTTCGATTGCCATGCCGGCGAACCGCCGGCGCCGGTTCAGGTGCACGAACACGGGCTCGTTTTTCACGCCGCTCCCGGAAGCGGCCACAAAACGGGATTTTTTGCCGACCAGCGCGACAACCGCCGCGATTTCGCGCAACTGGCACGCGGCCGGCGAGTGCTGGATTTGTGCTGCAACGCCGGCGGCTTTGCCGTCCATGCCATGGCCGCCGGCGCACGCGAAGCGGTCGGCGTGGATGCCGATGCCGACATTCTCGCCATTGCCCGCGCCAACGCCGAAGCCAACCACGTCGCGGCGCGCTTCGAATCGGCGGACGTGTTCGACTGGCTGAAAAACGCGCGCGCCGCGGGCGAACGCTTCGACGCGATGGTGCTCGACCCGCCCAAGCTCACGCGCAACCGCCACGACGTCAAACGCGCATTGAAAAAGTATTTCGCGATGAACCGCCTGGCGCTGGACGTACTGGAACCCGGCGGCTTGCTGCTCACATGCTCATGCACCGGTCTGGTCGGCGAAAGCGACTTTGCGGACATGTTGCGTCGCGTGGCACTCAATGCCGATCGCGAAATACAGATCCTCGCCAGTCGCGGCGCCGGGATGGATCATCCGATATCGGCGCGGGTGCCCGAAGGACGCTACCTCAAAGCCGCATTCTGCCGGATCGATTGAGTCGCACATCGGTGCAGGAGCGCATTTCATGCGCGCTTGCGCGGTGTTTCATTGAAGCATGCGGCTGTCGCGCACAAGGTGCGCACCATCCCTGTCACACGGCGCGCGGGATGCGCCCGCGCAACGACTCCATGTCGATCGGCCCAGGCTGTGCGATGAGGTCGCGCGCGGCTTCGACCTGGCCCCAGGTGCTCCACAGCAACACGCCACGCACGCGACCGTCGTCGAGGTAATAGACCACGCCCTCGCGAAACGGCGATTTCCAATCCTCGAACACTTCCAACCGGTTGTCGATCAGGCCCACGGCTTCGTAACCGAGATCGAACAGATCGGAGTAGAAGAACGGCAATTCGTCATAGCGCTCGTCGCTGCCCGCCATGTTCTTGCCGGCGAGCGTGCCCATGCTGATGGCGGCGTTTTCGTGCTCGACACGCAAGTGCCGGCCCAATTGCGGATTCGGAAAGTTGGCCACGTCACCGGCCGCCCAGATGTCGGGTTCGCTGGTACGCAGATGATCGTCGACGACGATGCCGTCATCGACGTCCAGACCGGCCTTGTCGGCCAAGAGCACGTTGGGTGTCACGCCCAGGCCCGCCACCACCACGTCGCAGGCCAGCTCCGAGCCATCGGAAAGCGCCAGCGTGACGCCATCATCGTCGGCTTCGCCACCATTCACCCGGACGCCGGGACGCAGTTCCACGCCCTTGTCGCGATAGTAGTCGGTCACGAAGTCGGCCAGACCATCCGGAAAGCGTCCGGCGCCGATTTCATCCTGCGGAAACACCATGGTGACCTTGCAACCGGCACCGGTGAGCGCCGCCGCTATTTCACTGCCGATGAAGCCCGAGCCGACCACGCCGACATGCGTCCCGGACGGTGCCAGGCGACGCAGGGCCTCGTAATCGCCCAGGGTGCGGAAATGAATGACGCGCTCGTGCTCCGGCAACGACAGTCGCCGCGGGGCGGCGCCGGTGGCCAGCAGCAGGCGCCGGTACAACCAGTTGTCGCCCTGATCGTCGTCCACGCTGCGGGAGGTGGTGTCCAGACTCACTGCCTGACGCCCCAGATGCAGATCCGCACCCTTGGCGGCGGTACCCAGATCCACCGCGTCGGCGGGCTTCTTGTCGGTCTGTGTCCACAAACCCTTGGTCAACGGCGGACGCTCGTACGGCGCATGTGTCTCGTCGCCGAGAATGCCCACACGAGCGTCCGGATCGGCGTCGCCGAGGGCCTTGGCTGCGGCATCCGCGGCCATGCCGGCACCGATGATGAGGTAATCGTATTCGTGTTCCATGGCCGTCTCCGCAAGTAAGCTGGCTTCCATCATGCCACCAACCGCGGCACATTCGCAGAATGTGAGACGCGGCGTCGTACACTGGGTGGCAAGCCTTCATCAAACAGCACCGCTTCATGACCGCCATCACCCTGTCGTCCATCGCCGTCGCCTTCGTCATCGGCCTGCTGCTGGCCGCCATCACCGTGTACCTGTGGCTGAAACACTCGGCCGGCAAGGCCGAACGCGAATGGCAGCGCGAACGCGACGACCTGACCGGCCGTCTGGCCCGTTCCGAGGCACTCGCCCAACGGGCGACGACCCTGGAGCAACAGCTCGAACAGGCCCGGGCCGACCTTTCCTCCCGCCGCGAGGTCATCGCCCGTCAGGAGCAGGAAATTCTCGCCGCGAAGCAACGGCACGAGGAGACCGACAAGCTGCTCGCCGATACCCGCGAATCCATGACCCGGGAATTCAAGCTGCTGGCCGGCACCCTGCTGGAGGAAAAGAGCGCCAGCCTCGACAAGCAGCAGAAAAACACCCTGGCGACGCTGCTCAACCCCTTCAACGAAAACCTCAAGGACTTCCGCAGCAAGGTGGAGCAGTCGCGCGAGGACGACATCAAGGCCCGCGCGCAGTTGTTCGAGCAGATCCGCCACCTGACCGCGCTCAACAACGAGATCGGCGCCAAGGCGCAATCGCTCACCAACGCCCTGCGCGGCGAAAGCAAGACGCGCGGCATCTGGGGCGAGCAGGTCCTGCAGCGCCTGCTGGAACTGGCCGGCCTGCGCGAGGGCGTCAACTTCCGCACCCAGACCAGCCAGCGCGCGGAAGACACCGGCGAACTGCTGGTCACCGACGTGGTGATGGACCTGCCCGACGAGCGCGCCATCGTCATCGATTCCAAGGTGTCGCTGGTCGCCTACGAACGCTTCGTCGCCGCCAGCGACGACGAGGACGCGCGCGCGCAGGCGCTCAAGGAGCACTGCGCGTCGCTGAAGCGGCACATCAGGGACCTGTCGGAAAAGAACTATCCGCGCCTGTACGGCCTGAAAAGCGTCGACTTCACGCTGCTGTTCGTGCCCATCGAAAGCGCGCTCATGGCCGCCAGCGAGGCCGAGCCCGAACTGTCCCGGTACGCGCTGGAGCGCCACATCGCGCTGGTGTCGCCGAACACGCTGTTCACCGTGCTGCGCACCATCGAATACATCTGGCGGGTGGA
>CAZSOU010000120.1:0-6563 GCA_964608595.1 uncultured Rhodanobacteraceae bacterium | reverse complement strand
AGAACGACGGCAAGCACCGCGTGTCGCTGGACAAGGTCATCAAGACCATGCGCGACACCGGTCGCGACATGAAAGACAAGTACAAGGAAACCTCGCGTGGCGGCCTGGCCGTCAACGTGATCGAGTGCTGACCAGGCGCGCCCGGATCGACAGGATGCGCATGCCGGGCAGCACGCCTATTCCGGCGGCAGCAGATCCAGCGCCATGACGATGGCATCCTCGCGCCCCTTGCGCGCGGGGTAATAATTGGGGCGTCGGCCGACCTCGTTGAAACCGGCCGTTTCATACAACGTCTGCGCGGCGACGTTCGACGGGCGCACTTCCAGAAACACGCGTTCGGCGCCATACCAGCGCGCCGTATCCAGCAAGCGGCGCAACAGGCGCCGGCCAAAGCCGTGACCCTGATGCTGCGGCGCCACGCAGACATTGAGCACGTGCGCCTCGCCGGCGCCCGTGGAAAGCACGCCGTAACCCATGATTTCGTCTGCCGATTCCAGCACCCAACAGGTGTGCCCGGCGCGCAGGCAGTCGCGGAAAATACCCGGCGTCCAGCAAAATTCGTAGGCCGATTTTTCGATTGCCGCCACCTGCACCAGATCGCCGCGGCGCATGCTGCGGATTTGTGGCAACGACCCGGCAACGACGGCAGCCACGGCCCTACTCCTTGAGGACCGATGCGCGCCAGTGCCGGCGCAGGCCGCTCACGGCTTGCCACAGGCGGCGTTTGCCGGCACCGGTCAACAGCGCCTGCGGCTCATCCAGCAGCAATACTTCGGCACGCGCCATGATGTCGGCGGAAAGACGGCGTCCCAGGGCCCGGGCCTGTGCTTCTCCGAAGGCCAGATAAGCCGACGCCGGAGGCACCGGATCACGCAATTCGCCTCCCGCCACGGCAACCTGCGGCGCCTGCGCGAACGCATCGCCCAGCGCCTGCATGGCGCCTGTCACCGCGCGCTGCTGGCGCGCGCCGCAATGTTCGGGCAACACCAGCACGCAGGCGATTGTGGCACCATCCGCGCCCGTGCGTGCCGGCGCTTTCGCCGCCGGGGACGCCGCCCGCAACACGTACGGGGTCACATCCAGCGCACGCAGCATGCGGCGACGCTGACGACCGGGCGTTGGCACGGCGGCATTCATGTCAGTCGCCCCCGCCGACCCGATGCCGGCGGCGCCGACGCCGACCCATGCTCCAGGCGGTCAACACCGGCCCGGAAAGCACATACAGCCCCAGCACGATCAACAGCACGTGCGAGGTGTTGATGGTGAGCAAAAACAGCACCAGAACAGCGGCAATGATCCACAGAAAGGTCACCCGGTCGTTGTCGGGGCGCGTCTTGAAGCTGACGTAACGCACGCGACTGACCATGAGCAGGCCCACCACGATGGCGATGATCGGCGTCACGAAGCACAACGTGTCGCCGCCGATGCCATCAACGTTCATGGCCCAGACAAACGCCATGCACACGCCCGCCGCCGCCGGACTGGCAAGTCCCTGGAAATAACGTTTGTCGGCCACGCCCGCCTGGGTGTTGAATCGCGCCAGGCGCAGGGCGGCGCAGGCGGCGTAAATGAAGGCCGCGGCCCAGCCGAGTTTGCCCCAGGCATTGCCGTAATCACGCAAATAATGCAGCGACCACGTGTAAAGCACCAGCGCCGGCGCCAGCCCGAAACTGATCAGATCCGACAACGAATCGTATTGCACGCCGAAATCGGTTTGCGTGTTGGTCATGCGCGCCACGCGCCCATCCATCGAATCGAGCAACGCCGCCACGAACACCGCAATCGCCGCCGCCGAATAATCCCCGCTTATACCGGCCACGATGGCGTAGAAGCCCGAAAACATGGCCCCGGTGGTAAACAGATTGGGCAGAAGATAAATGCCGCGATGGCGTGCCGGCCGTTGGGGAACAGGTTCGGTCATGCGCTGTGAAACCGTATGTCGAAAGTTGCGTGAATTGTAGACCATGTGACCTTGCGCACTTCGCCCGAAGCGCCAGTCATGTTTACTATGCATGTCAGCCGGAATCCAGCGTTTCGCGCCGGCTGTCCGCCACCTCACCGGAAAGTGACCATGCGACACCTGTCGATGCCTCTGCTGCTGATTGCCCTGATGTGCGTGCCGCTGGCCGTCTGCGCACAAGTCTACAAATGGAAAGACGCCCACGGAACGGTGCATTTTTCCGATACGCCGCCCCCGCACGGCATCAAGTACACCCGGGTCAAAACCGTCGCCGCGACGCATCCTGCGACGCCTCGCGAAGTGGCTCCGCCCGAACAGGAGCCGGCGGACACCGCAAACGAGGCCTCCGACAGCCGGGGACGCATGGCGGACACGCCGGAAAATCGCAAGAAGCTTTGCGCCAACCTGACCGCCAACATGAAGCTGCTCAACAGCGACAGTCCGATCGTGACCCGTGACAGCGACGGAAAATCGCAAGTGATGGACAAAGACCGTCGTGCCGACGAGTTGGCACGCGAGCAGAAGCAGTACCAGCAGTTCTGCCAGTGATCGGTGCTTGAAAACAACCGGCGAAATCGCCCGAAAACAGGTCATTCACGGCTATAATCGGCGCTTTTCCAGCAGCAGCGGTTTCGCCATGCGCCTCAGCCAGTTCCACCTTGCCACCGTCAAGGAAGTTCCCGCCGACGCGGAGATTGCCAGCCACCGACTGATGCTGCGCGCGGGCATGATCCGCAAGCTGGCCTCCGGTGTCTACATCTGGACGCCGCTGGGTCTGCGCGTGTTGCGCAAGGTCGAAGCCGTGATACGCGAGGAAATGACCCGCGCCGGGGCGATCGAAATGCTGATGCCGTCCGTGCAGCCCCGCGAACTGTGGGAGGAATCGGGACGCTGGAATCAATACGGTCCGGCATTGCTGAAATTCACCGACCGCCGCAATCAGGACTTTTGCTACGGCCCGACCCACGAGGAAGTGATCTGCGAATTCGCGCGCAATGAACTGCGCAGCTACAAACAGCTGCCGATCGCGTTCTTTCAGATCCAGAACAAATTCCGCGATGAAATCCGCCCGCGTTTCGGCGTCATGCGCTCGCGCGAATTCATCATGAAGGATGCGTATTCGTTCCATCTGGATGCACAAAGCCTGGATGCCACGTATCGCAAGTTCTACGCCGCCTACGAGCGCATTTTCACGCGTCTGGGCCTCACGTTCCGGGCCGTGCTCGCCGATACCGGCGCCATCGGCGGCGACTCCAGTCACGAGTTCCAGGTACTGGCCGCTTCGGGCGAGGATGCCATTGCCTTTTCCGATGCCTCGGACTACGCCGCCAACGTGGAACTGGCCGAAGCCGTTGCGCCGGATACCTCGCGACCGGCGCCGGGCGCCGAGCTGACGCGCGTGGACACGCCGTCCCGGAAAACCATCGACGCCGTCGCCGATTTTCTGCACGTGCCCCCCACGCAATGCATCAAGACGTTGCTGGTCAACGGTCGCAGCGGCATGGTCGCCCTGTGCCTGCGCGGGGATCACGAATTGAACGAGATCAAGGCCGGCAAACTGCCCGAACTGCCAAGCGGCACCACCCTGGCCGACGAAGCCGACATCAAGGCCGTCACCGGCGCCAGCGCAGGCTACATCGGTCCGGTCGGCCTGCCTGACGACGTGCCGGTCATCGTCGATCGCGCCGCCGCCGTCGTGGCCGACTTCGTCTGCGGCGGCAATGCCGACGGCACTCATTACACCAACGCCAACTGGGAGCGCGATGCACGCCTGACCCGCGTGGCCGATTTGCGCAAGGTCGTCGCCGGCGATCCGTCACCCGACGGCCGGGGCACGCTCTCGATCGCCCGCGGCATCGAAGTGGGCCACATCTTCCAGAACGGCGACAAGTACACCCGCACCATGAATGTCACGGTGCTGGGCGAGGATGGCAAGCAGCACACGCCGCTGACCGGCTGCTACGGCATCGGCGTCACGCGCATCGTCGCCGCCGCCATCGAGCAGAACCACGACGATCGCGGCATCCGCTGGCCCGAACCCATGGCGCCGTGGCGCGCAGCCATCTGCATCATCGGCGGCAAGAAAATCTCCGATGAAGTCATGGATACCGCCGTGACCCTGCACGACGAGCTGGAAGCACGCGGCATCGAAGTCATTCTCGATGATCGCGGTTTGCGTCCCGGACCGATGTTTGCCGACATGGAATTGATCGGCGTTCCGCACCGCATCGTGGTCAGCGAACGGGGCCTGGCGGCGGGCACCTTCGAATACCGCGGGCGTGGCGACGACGACAACCGCTCGTTGAGTCGCGACGAACTGTTGGCGCTGTTCGAAGCGTAATGACTCCGTGATCGCATTCACTGTTTATTCATGAAAATGGATATACTCGACCGCGATTAATGCGTTTTCACGACGACTGAACTTGCGATGATCAGGGGACATAATCGTCGTATTGAAAGGCGTTTGAAGGCGCGGAACGTGAAGCATTCGGATGCGCGCGGAACAGGCCCCGTGTCGGAACCGGGAAGATGCATGACTGCGAGCATTCAAAAAAGGTGCAATCATGGATTATTGCATCGTGTCAATAACGCCAGTATGCTGAAGCGCAATCACCGTTACCCTCTACCCATCCGGAGACGCATCCATGGCTGTTGATATCAGCAATCTCAATCAGAAACAGCTCAACGATCTCATCAACAAGGCGGAAACCCGCAAGCAGACCATTCGCAAGGACAAGATCGCGAAGCTGCGTAAAAAAATAAACGACATGATCAAGGCCGAGGGTTATACCTTCGAAGACGTGTTCGGCACGCGTCGCAAAACCCGTCGCAGCACCGGCAAGGTGCCGCCGAAGTACTTCAATCCGTCCAACCCGACGGAAACCTGGTCCGGCCGCGGCAAGCGTCCGCGCTGGTTCCATGCCGCCATCAAGGCCGGCAAGAAGGAAAAGGATCTGCTGATCAACAAATAAGCGGGTTTTCCTTCCGCCATCAAAAACGCCGGCAATTGCCGGCGTTTTTGATGGCGCGATGCCACCGGTTACAACGACCGTCGCGGTGCCACCAGCAAATCACCAAACAACAACCCGGCCACCAAAGCGACCAGCAGCGTAATCAGCAAAATACCCGCCTGCATTCCGGTGTCGACATGACGATCGGCAAGATTCGCCAGGGTGCGAAAACCGACACTGCCCGGTACCAGAAGAATGATGCCCGGCTCGCGCACCAGGGTTCCCGGACGATGCACGAAGCGTGCATAGACATTACTGATGGCGCCCAGCACCACCCCGCCCACGAAGACGCCGAAACCGGGGCCGAATTCGATACCCACGATACGCGCGGCCAGATAACCGATGATGGCCGACAGCATGACCAGCAGCCAGTCGCGTCGCGCCGCCAGAAACACCAGCGCAAAACCGAAGGCACCGATGATCAGTGCCGGTGCTTCCACCCAGGCCGGCATGGCGACATGCGGCGCCGGCGGCGCCACCACGCCGGCCCACCGACACAACTGCACGACGGCCACCACACCGAATATCAACTTCAGCATGCCGGCCAGGCCGCCGAAAAGGCGCGATACGCCCGATGCCAGATGCTGCGTGGACAATTCGCGCACCGCCGTCGTCAACGACATGCCGGGCACCAGCACGATCACCGCCGTCAAAACCACCAGATTGATATCCAGCGGCCAGATCAGCACGCTGACCAGGGTAATCGTCAGCGTTGCCACAACGGCTGAAATGGCTTCGGTGGCCGGCGCCAGACGCGGTCGGCGCGCCGTCGCCAAAACCACGATGCCGATCAGGAATCCGACCAGCCCGGCCACCACGATGTCCGCCCATGAAGCGCGAATCAGCGCGGCAAAGCCGGCAGCGGACAATCCGTAGCCGGCGATCATGCCGCGGCGCTGGGAAGGCGTCAGCGGCGTCGACAACGCACGCAATTGCCGCGCACCCTCCTCGATACCCACACGCCCGTCGGTCACGCCATCGGCGATCGCGTCCACCTCGCACAAACGCGCCAGATTCACGTCGCCCGGCGCCAGGCGCACGACCTCGGTCACCTGCGCCACCGCGGCGTCACCCTGCGCCAGATCGGCATAGGAAAGAATGATGGCCGTGGGGCTGGAAAACACCTCCGCACGCATGCCCAGACGCAGCGCCGCACTGGACACCGCATCTTCCAGACGCGACGCCGACGTCCCGTACTGGTGCAGCTTGCGCGCCAGTTCGGTGATAAACGCCACGCGCGTATTGAAGGCAACCGCCAAAGCCAGATTGGCCGGCAAGGCACTCATCGACCATCCTCGAACGACATGAAACCCCGGATTGGAGGCGTGTCGGTCGCGGCCGCCACCCCTTGAACCCGCCCATTATCACGGACAAGCCCGCCGCCGTAAAAACTTGATATCCCCCACAGGGAACCTCGACACCCGCGGATCATCGAAATTTCCTGTGGGAGGGGCCGGTGGCCCCGACAGGATGTGCGGCATGATCCGTCGGGGCCACCGGCCCCTCCCACAAGGGTCGCTGCAGATGCATCAAGCGTGGCCTCATCACCATTGTTGTCGATGATGTCGTCGGCCAGCGCGCGGCGGGCGGCG
>CAZSOU010000119.1:0-6614 GCA_964608595.1 uncultured Rhodanobacteraceae bacterium | reverse complement strand
ATCGGTAATCGGCTGATGTCATCGGCTTCATTACAGGGAGTCTCGAAAACCGTTGTACCCTGAAGCGACCCTTGTGGGAGGGGCCGGTGGCCCCGACGGATCTTGCGGTACATCCTGTCGGGCCACCGGCCCCTCCCACAGGAAACTCCGATGGTGCGCGGTTTTTCGAGGTTCCCTACCGGGAGAATTCACGTTGAAGGTCAAACTGTTTTGGGTCGGCTCGCCCACCGGCTCCGGCAAGAAAGGGCTTGTCACAGGCAAAAATCGCGGTGAAAACGCGGCCGCCTTTGAGGCGGAGTTGAACGCGTGGCTGGATGCTCACCCGGGTATCAAGATTGCGCACATCAAGCAAGCGGCATGCGGGGGCAGTTGGGGGCCGGCTCTCTGGTTGGTGTCGGTTTGGTATACGGAGTGAGGTGGCGTAAAGCGCGGCGTTCAAGCCGATGCCAAATCGCTTCGCGGTTCGCCGCGGTTTAACGCGGCGTTGGGTGATGTGATGAGTGGTCATGACACTGAAAAGCTTCACAAGCGCGCGGGCCTCATCGCAGGTTTGTTTTTACTCGGTGCTGGCATGTTTTTCGTCGTGTCAAGCGTGCACATGTATCGTCTGTTCGACATGTGCACAGGCGTGGCATGCTGCCTTTGTGCACCGGGTCTGATGGTTTCACCGTACAAGTCCAGTCTCGCGGCGATCGGGAGGCCATGGGTTTATCGCGCTTCTGTTGCGCTTGCCTGTTGTGCGCTTCCGCTTCTTCTCCTGGCAGGTGCGGTGCCATGGCTCGGCATTGGATCATCCGTTGCAGCATCGCGAATGGTTCAATATCCCATTCTCTACAACAATCGCGTTGTCCACACATCCGGTACCATCCTGGTCGGCGGCGGCAAGTGCACGTTGCTGGCGCAGGAAAGTGCCAGCCATCACTCTGCCGAGAAAATCTGGCTGTCATCCAAAAGCAAGCTGTGCTCCGCGGCAGAAACCACGCACGTCCATGCCAACGTCACCGGTACTTTTATAGTACTCAGGTCAAAGGGTCATGTGCCCTCGAATTACGTGTTGGCAGGTGCCACAATTACAGCGCAAAGCATCTGACGATTCAGTCAAGTGGGCGGCGGGAAGAACCCGCCGCCGTTGATTTCAAGCATGGGACATGCTTCGAGACGTTCAGGCACATTCGGGAATGTAATGCTCGTAATTGTAATGGCCGTAATCTTCGTGGCTACATTCATTCGCTCTGCGTTCGGCTTCGGTGAGGCATTGGTGGCAGTTCCACTTCTGGCGCTTGTCATGCCAATTGATGTGGCGGCACCTGTTGCGGTTCTTGTCTCAATCACGGTCGCTTCGGTGGCGGTCGCCCAGGACTGGCGGCATTTGCATTTTCGGAGCGCGGGGTTGCTGTTCGCGTCCAGTTGTGTCGGCATCCCGATCGGGCTGTGGTTGCTTGCAGCAGTACCGGAGAAAACCGTAAAGGTTGCTCTGGGAGTGATCATCATCGCGTTCTCTGCTTTCTTCCTGCTCAACAAGACACCCGCAACCCTGAGAACGGAAAAGGCTGCGCCGGTTTTCGGTTTTGTCGCGGGCATTCTCGGTGGGGCCTACGGCATGAATGGCCCGCCGCTGGTGGCGTACGGCACGCTTCGCCGCTGGTCTCCGCAGCACTTCAGGGCCACGCTGCAGGGTTACTTCCTCCCCGCCAGTATCGTCGTGATGTTCGGCTATTGGGTGGCTGGTCTGTGGGTCTCGTCGGTAACGCGTTACTATCTGCTCACGCTGCCGGTCGTGGTCATCGCCATTTTTGCGGGACGTGCGGTAAACAGGCGTTTTCACGCCAAGACATTCATCACGTGTGTGCACGTCGGGCTGGTCTTCGTTGGGGCAGCGTTACTGTGGCAAGCGCATGCCTGACGACGCGGTCAAGGAATTCCAAGCGATTGGCCCGCGCCTTTTGAACCGGCTCCTGTTTCACGGACACCTCGGCAAGCCATTCATCATTGCTTTGACGAGGTGGGAGAAAGGAACAAGAGAGCCAAGGTGACCGCGCAGCGCAAACGCAACAGCGACGGATGCAAGAGCGAGGCATGGCTGCGTGCAGCCGGAGACGGGCCGGACACCGCGTGCGCTGATATATTCGAATGATGCGAATTCGTGAGACGGACGTGATGATGCATCTGCTGCTGGTTTTCATCGTGATTGCCGGTGTGATCCCGCAAGACGCGCCGGCGACGTCGGCTGCGCCGGCACAGGCGAACGCCGCGTTTCACATGCCGGCCTCGGAGCAAAAGAATATCGCGGGGTATCCCTCGTGGACGGCGCCGCAGAAACCGTTTCGAATCTACGGCGATACCTGGTATGTCGGACCGCGGGGCCTTGGCGTGTTCCTCATCACTGCACCGACCGGCGATGTCCTGATTGACGGTGGTGTTCCGGGTGACGCGGCATTGATCGAGGCGAACATCCGGCAGCTTGGCGTCGATCTGCACGACATCAAGTGGATATTGAACACGCATGCGCATTTCGATCATGCCGGCGACATCGCGCAACTTGCGCGTGACACCGGAGCGCAGGTGATTGCAAGTGCTGCCGACGCTCCCCTGCTGGAACGCGGAGGTCACGATGATCCGCAATACGGCGACCGGTTCCCCTACGCCGCAGTGCGTGTGGGACGTACGGTGGGGGACGGTGAGCGTCTGCATCTGGGAGATTTGGTGCTCACGGCGCACGCCACGCCCGGGCACACCAAAGGCAACACGACATGGACGTGGACGTCATGCGAGCGCAAACGGTGCCTGCACATGGTGGATGTCGGCAGCTTGTCCGCACCCGGATACCAACTGCTCGGGAATACCGAATATCCGGATGTCGTCAAGGATTTTCAACACAGCTTTTCAACCGTGGCGGCGCTGCCTTGCGACATCCCGCTCGCGCCGCATCCCGGCATGGTGAATTTCTGGGCGCGTGTTGCCGAACGCAAAAACGGGCGGGCAGACGCCTTGATCGACAGGCAGGGGTGTCGGGATTATGCCGACAAGGCGCGGAAGCAGTTTCGGGCGGAGGTGGCGAAGCAGCGTGCGGGTGCGGAGCGTTGATCAGAGGGCCCTTGTGCAGGATGGGCTTGGTGGTATTGCGCCATGGTTTCCCTCGGAAACATTCCCACTTACATTCTCGACATTCGCTCCGAGCTATCGGTAGACTGGCAGCATGAAGGCACAGGCACCTGCCATAGGGAAAAGCCCGGGTTCGGCTTTCCCGTACATCAACGGCATCAACATGGAAGTGGCTATCGAGCTGCTGGGGCAGGAAATCGCCAAGTGTGCCACTGCCATCGACGACGAGGAAAAAGCCGGCAACAACCACTCCCGCATCGAGAGTCTGCGCGAGCAAATGCTGGCCCTGCGGCAGCGCCAGCAAGCTCTGCGTGCCGATCAGCCCAAACGTATCCACGCCGTCTTTGCCGAGTTCGGGGCGGGACGAAAGGACCGGGCGCCTGAACGGTTTCAACGCTGTGTGTGGACGTCAGTGGCTGGCGCTCAGCATGTGTCTGGGCGCAACCTGGCCTCGGCATGTTCGCGCACGGCTTCCTGGTCGGCTTCGGAAAGTTCCGGGTAGCGGTCGCGCACGATCTTGCCCAGGCGCATTTGCGTCAATTCCTCGGGCAAGGTGTTTTCCTGGTCGAACAGGCCATGTTCGAGGGATGGCTTGTCCTGCACGAAGGCCGTGATGACCTCGTTCAGATCCTCAAAAGCATGGCGTTTCCCCCTTTGAGCTTCAAAAAATCAAATCCCGGGTTGCTCATAAGCGCTCATAGATGCGCATAGCCGCTCATTCGTCGCCATTCTCGTTGCGTTGTTTGAGCAGATGCGCAATGTCGCGTGCCGTATGTGGAACCGCAAGTACGGCAATGGTGTCGCGGTGGACGCGATAGACGATCAAGTACGGCAAACCAGACACCAGCAGTTCACGCGTATCGGGCAACTGGCCAGTGCGGCCCAACGCAGGTAAATCCGCGAGATGCTGTGCCGTTGCAACGACCTTTTGGTACACGGCGCGGGCGGCTGACGGGTTGTCAGCTGCGATGTAAGCGACCATGTCGCGCAGGTCCTGCTCGGCGGGCTCGGTAATGATCAGCCGCATCAACGATCCCAGCCGTATTTGGCTGCGATCTCGGCAAACACTTCTTCGGCTGGACGCACGCGGCCTTCTTCCAAGGCCTTGATTCCGGCCTGAATACGCTCGATCTGCCATTTTTTGCTGGCGACGTACTCCTCGATCGCCTCGTTCACCACGTAATTGCGCGAACGGTGCATGGCCTCGGCCAGCGCGTCGAGTTCGTCGACGGTGCTTTGCGCGGTGCGGACAGTCATGGGTGAGGTAGTCGATGGCTTGGGCACGACGATGCTCTTGTAATCACTTGTAGTCAGTCTACTGCAGCCGTTTGGCTGGTGCGGGTGGTCGCTGGCAGTTGTCAGGAAATCTTTGACGACTGAATGAGGCGCCAGCCCATAGTCCGAACTGCCAAGGATGTCTTGACCGTTGCATGTCACTGGCAGCCGGCTGCCGTGCGCATTACCATGACCGCAACACGACCCCTCCCGTTGTTGGCGCAAGCCTTCAGATGGCGGAGGGGTTCTTTGTATCTGCCGTCTGGATGTTTTCCCGGACCGCTTCCCAAGCAGCCGGCGCGCCCGTGCCGGACAGGCTCGGCTGGTCAATGATGTTGCGATTCCACAACCTGGCGTAGTGAGCGCATGCATTGCGCAGGTAGTTCAGGCTGCGCAGCCAGGTGAGGAACCTCGAAAAACCGCGGATCATGGGAGTTTCCTGTGGGAGGGGCCGGATGCAACGGTTTTTCGAGGTTCCCGGTGTGGAAAGCGCACCGAAGCCCCATGTTTCGCACGCCACCCACACGGCCAGCGGCAGGAAGAAGGCGAAGTGCTCGGCCAGGTCGGTGAACGCCGTGGCCAGCGTCTCGCCGCTGGTCAGGTCCTCGGCTTCCAGCCATTGACCGTCGGTGGCCAGCACGAACTTGATTCGGGCACGCGGATCGGTGGTCTTGGGGCTGGCCAGCAAGGCCTTGAGCGTGGCCTCGACTTGACCGGCCTCGCAGGTGGCCAGATGGATGTTGTTGCGCTGCAGGACGCCGCCTTCCACGTCGGACTTGTTGTGCTTGCCGCGCAGCCGCTTGATGGTCGTCTCGACTTTGTTGCCGAAGGCTTCCAGAAAGGTGAACGGAAACTCGGCCGCGTCAAAGGGCTGCTCTGCCAGTGCCGCAATGGCGGCTTCGATTTCTACGGCGTTCATGCGGGCAGTGCAGCCGGGAGAAATGGTGGGCCCAGAAGGACTTGAACCTTCAACCAACGGATTATGAGTCCGCTGCTCTAACCAATTGAGCTATAGGCCCGGCGTGACGAAGTCGTACATGGTAGCGACAGCGCCCGGTCATGGGTAGATGGGGAAGGTCGATCGGGCTTTTCCTACGGCAGATTCCACATGTACCGACATGCCGCGGGTGCGATGTCGGGCAGCGGGATGGTGCTGCCCCGGCGAGAATGATGCCTTGCAACCGAGAACGGGAGGCGAGGGCATGCGCGGTTGGCGGATGGCATGGTGGGTGTGTATCTGGTGTTTTGTAGCGGTGGCCCGGGCCGGCACGCCGCCGGCGCTGGAACTGGTGGACGTGTATCACGGCGGCGTCGACCTGTCGCGCTATTGGGTCAGCGAGAAATTCGACGGCGTGCGCGGGTATTGGGATGGCCACCGCTTGTGGACGCGCGGTGGCGAGCGCGTGCGTGTGCCGGACTGGTTCACGCGCAATTGGCCGGATGTTCCGATGGACGGCGAACTGTGGGCGGGTTACGGCAAGTTCTCGCGTGCTTCAGCCATTGTACGCAGCGCCGGGCCGGAGGACCCGGACTGGCATCAGATCAGCTACCGGGTGTTCGATCTGCCCGCACATGGCGGCGATTTCGACCGCCGTGTGCCGGCCATCCGGCGGGTTGTTGCGGCTATCGACGAACCGTGGGTGGTGGCGATTCGCCAGTTTCACGTCGATGATGACACGGCATTGCATGCGGCGCTGGACAAGGTGCTGGCCAAGGGAGGTGAAGGCCTGGTGCTGCATCGTGGCGATGCACCTTACCGGGCCGGTCGCGGGGTGGGGTTGCTGAAGCTCAAGCCGTACCGGGATGCGGAGGCCAAGGTGATTGCCATTCATCCCGGGCACGGACGGATTGCGGGGATGATGGGCTCGATCGAAGTGCGCACACCCGATGGTCGGGAGTTTGCGATCGGCTCGGGGTTCACCGATGCCGAGCGCGCGGATCCCCCGCCGGTCGGCTCGTGGGTCACCTATCGCTACAACGGCCTCACGTCCACCGGTCTGCCGCGTTTCGCGCGCTTTCTGCACATGCGTCCGGGCGGCCCTCCGCCCGGGTGAGGAGCCTCGAAAAACCGCGGACCATCGGCGTTTCCTGTGGGAGGGGCCGGTGGCCCCGACAGGATGTACCGCAAGATCCGTCGGGGCCACCGGCCCCTCCCACAAAGGTCACTTCAGGGTGCAACGGTTTTTCGAGGCTCCCTGTAATGAAGCCGATGACATCAGCCGATTACCGATCAGAAG
>CAZSOU010000118.1:0-6638 GCA_964608595.1 uncultured Rhodanobacteraceae bacterium | reverse complement strand
TGTTCGACACCACCGACGCCATGGTGCGCATCGACATGAGCGAGTTCATGGAAAAACACGCCGTCAGCCGTCTGGTCGGCGCGCCCCCGGGCTACGTCGGCTACGAGGAAGGCGGCTACCTGACCGAAGCCGTGCGCCGCCGTCCGTACAGCGTGATCCTGCTGGATGAAGTCGAAAAGGCGCACCCGGACGTCTTCAACATCCTGCTGCAGGTACTCGACGACGGTCGCCTCACCGACGGTCAGGGCCGCACCGTGGATTTCCGCAACACCATCATCGTGATGACCTCCAACCTGGGCTCCAACCTGATCCAGAACCTGGCCGAATCCGACGGTGCCGACAGCGAAGCGCAATACACGCAAATGAAGGCCGAAGTCATGGGCGTGGTGCAAAACCATTTCCGCCCCGAATTCATCAACCGCCTCGACGAAATCGTGGTCTTCCGTCCGCTGGACAAAAACGCCATCCGCGCCATCGCCCGCATCCAGATGCAGGGCCTGGAAAAACGCCTCGCCGAGCGGCAACTGGCGCTGGAAGTCTCCGACAAGGCGTTGGACCTTCTGACCAACGTCGGCTTCGACCCCGTCTACGGCGCGCGGCCGCTCAAGCGCGCCATCCAGCAACAGCTGGAAAACCCGCTGGCGCAACGGCTGCTCGCCGGCGAGTTCAGCCCCGGCGACACCATCGCCGTGCAAGCCGACAACGGGCGGCTCACCTTCGACAAAGCCTGACCCGGGGACGGGAGGCCATGGACGGCTTTTCCACGGATCGATGCCGGGTCTCCGGTTTTTCGAGGCCCCCTGCGGGGAACCTCGAACAACCGTTGCACCCTGGAACTACCCATGTGGGAGGGGCCGGTGGCCCCGACAGGATGTACCGCATGATCCGTTGGAGCCACCGGCCCCGCCCCCAGGAAACTCCGATGATCCGCGGTTTTTCGAGGCCCCCTGTGGGAGCCGCCGATGGCCGCGACAGCCCCGAATCATTCGCAGCCCCGCATTCGACGATGCGGAGAAAGCGCAGTCTGACGCCTGTTCCGCCTGATCAGTCCGGCGGCTGCGACAGACCATCCAGCGGACTACGCACCCCGTGCCCGCCGCGGTTGAGCACATGCGTATAAATCTCCGTCGTCGTCACATTCTTGTGGCCCAGCAACGCCTGCACCGTGCGGATGTCATACCCATCCTCGATCAAATGCGTCGCAAACGAATGCCGCAACGTATGACACGTCGCCGGCTTCACGATCCCCGCATCCACCCGCGCACGTTTCACCGCGCGCTGCAGCCCCGCCTCCTGCACATGATGCCGACGCACCTGCCCATCGCGCGGATCACGACTGCGCTTGAGCGCCGGAAACACATACTGCCAACCCCAATCCGCATTCGCTGCGCGATACTTGCGCGCCAACGCATCAGGCATCCACACCCGACCAAACCCCGCACGAAGGTCCGCATCGTGCCGACGCTGCGCCTCCACCAACTGCGCCCGCAACGGCTCCATCAAGTTGCCTGGCAACATCGTGCGTCGATCCTTGCCACCCTTGCCCTGGCGAATCAGGATTTCCCGCTTGTCGAAATCCACATCCTTCACCCGCAACCGCAAACACTCCATCAAGCGCATGCCCGTGCCGTACAAAAGTCGTGCCATCAAACCATGCAATCCCTGCATCTCGCGCAAAAGCGCAGATACCTCCGAACGCGTCAATACCACCGGCAATCGCGCCGGTTTGCGCGCCCGTTGAATATCCTCCATCCACGGCAAATCCATATCCAGCACCTGCCGATACAAAAACAGCAACGCCGACAACGCCTGATTCTGCGTCGAAGGCGCCACGTTGCGTTTCACCGCCAAATCCGTCAGAAACCGCTCAATCTCCGGCGCCCCCATTCCGCGAGGGTGACGCTTGTCATTGGCAAGGATGAAACGCCGAATCCAACCCACATACGCCTCCTCCGATCGCAACGACATCCCCAACCGTCGCATCCTCGCCCGCACCTGATCCAGCAGGCGCGGCGCCCGCCGCGACGAACCTGAACTTGCGCCAACGCGCGGAGGGTGGGACGATGCCATCAAAGGTTCCTGCAGTTGAAAAACCACTGCAAGGTTAGGCCGCAAGTTTAGGCTGCGTCTGTCGCCGGAAAGCGTTGCTTGTTGTGGGGAAATGCGACATAACGCGTAGGAGTCCGAGCATAGGCTGCAAATTTATGTTGCAAAAAGCAAGATACTTTTAGTTAGGTTCCAATGAGCGAACATGCTTTCCAAATCGTTCTCATCGCGGTCGGTGGGCTAATCGGCTTTGGTAGCTCGCTTGCGGCCGCTTGGTTGGCGTCGCATCACGCGAACACGCGCCATCGCAAAGATAGGCTCGCTCGGATTCACGAACTTATGGGAATACGCTGTGCATTACGTGACAGCGATCCACGTGAGGAAGAAGCAGTTTGGTCAAAGTGGCTGAAAACCAATGATGCTCGGAAACTCGATCGAATCGCGTTCATGGCGGGATTCTTCGAAACGAACAACATGCAGCTGAAGGAGCTTATTGAAGAGCGATCGATACAGCAGGTGCGGGTAGCTGAAGCCGAGGCCAAAACGGCTAAACTCCAGCAAGAACTGGATGATCTGATGGTAAAACGAGACGCTCTGGCGTCGAAGAAAGCAGCTCTCGAGTCAGAAAAGCAGCAACTCGATCAAAGTAGTTAACGCGTCCGAAGATGCTGCTGCATGTAGGCTTAATGCATAAGTAACCTAACCCGGCGTTCAAGCCGACGCCAAACCGCTCCGCGGTTCGCCGCGGCTTAACTCTGCGTTAGTCGGTTTGCTCTGCCAGTTTCATGCAAGGTGGTGGCAGTGCAGTTCAAAGCGGGCATGGTCTCAATGGCACGTTGCGGTTTCCAGGGGGAACTTCCACGCAAGTTTGAAGTTCACGCGATGCATCAGAGCCTCACTCGCCATGTCCGTTCCAGCCATGGGGTTCTGGCCGTGGTAACTTTGCAATGTGCGGTTGCGGGTTTGGGGTTCGCGGCTGGGCAAACGTTTTCGTCCAAGCATGCCGCGTCGCAACCGTCTAACAATTCGTCCAAGCGGACTGGCGGAAAAGCACCGCCAGCCGCTTAACTCAGGCGTTAGGCCGCATGAAAGAGCAGTCGCAATCGGATATCTGCAAACAGTTTTGCTCACTGTTTCAGCCGCCTGCTGAAGATGAGCGTTTGGGTGTCGCTCTTTCCACGCTCTCGCAGTTGCCGCTCAATGCTCTTCGGCACTCGCCGGAGCGTGGAACTTGCGGCTGGTACGTCTGGGGCGGCGACTACTCGGAGGACCCTGAGTTCTTCCAGCCCCTGCACGTGCATCACATGGCGGCATACGCACCGCAGCTTGTTCCCTACCTCGCGCTTGCCCCTGGCTGGCGCGTACTGCTGGCTCCTCAGCAAACTGACGTCTGGTATGACCCGACTCTCGTTGCCGTGTAATCTGCGGCCTAACAATTCATTCAAGCCGACGCCGCTTCGCGGCGCGGCTTAACTCAGGCGTTAGCCGATGAAAAAGAAAAAGCATCTTCCGCCTATAGACTGGTTGCAGGACAGGGCAACCGAAATACTGGCGGAAGATGATGAATATAAAATTGCGGCGGCACTCGAGCAGCTTTTAATATACTACGAACCACTCAATTATCATCTGACGTACGGCTCGGGCTTATGGAGGGCAAGAATATGCAGCGATAAGCACGGATTTGAGTCGTTCTCCAAAATGCACTACCCTCCGGCGAACTGCGTCGCAGCGGGGCGGGTGAACGACCCAGCGTCACCACTTTTGTATTCTTCTTTCACTCAGCTTACGGCACTACGTGAGGTGCAAGTTAAGTCTGGCGATATCGTGCAGGTTATGGCATACAAAATGGATCGGGGCGATCCAGTTCGGTGTTTCACCTTGGGCGAATTTGCGAACGTTCATTTGCGCGGGCGCGGCAACTTGCCAGAGGAAGTAAGCGAGAAGCTAAACTCAATTTTGAACGGGCTGAAATTTGAGCCCGGCCTGAGCTTTGTTTTCTTAGATGCATTCTTCGCAAGCGTTATGAACGGGAAACAAGAGCACGTACACGGATACGTTCGCTCAAGAGTTCTCGCACGTCTCATGCTTCAAAAATATCCGTGTATAGAGGCAGTTCATTACCCTAGTGTCGCTCGCGAAGGGGCGATGAATATCGCAATTGCCCCTGCCACCGCAGACCGTGCACTTCAATTTCTTGGAACGAGCGTATTACTAGTTGAAAAGGTCTTCGGCTATGGCCTCTGTCGATTTCGTATACTCAAGAGTGCTACACAGCTCACGGAGGATGGTATGTTCGTCTGGCGCTCGGCTAACAGCTCATTGCAGCGGACGGCCCTGACGGGCCACCGCTGAATTCAGGCGTTAGCGCTAAGATGAACCCGCACGCACAAGGGAGGGAGTACGTCATGCGATCACGAGATGCGATTACTTACAAGATACTGGCAAGCCTGTTCGTTTTGCTGGCTTGCCTCGCAGTAGGTGTCGCCTATGCTCAACAGAGCCATACCGTGACTACGGTCACCTACATCTACACCGATGCTCAAGGGAACGTCATAGCCAAAGCAGATGAACAGGGCAACATCATTGCTCGGTACACCTATCGGCCATACGGCACCCAACAGAGCGGCCCGACGAACGCAGGTCCAAGCTACACGGGGCACGTGCATGATCCAGACACAGGCCTCGTATACATGCAGCAACGTTACTACGATCCGGTGGTCGGTCGTTTTATTAGCCCGGATCCAGTAGCGCCGACTCCCGGCAACGTTTTCAATTTCAACCGGTACGTCTACGCAAACGATAGCCCACTGGTCAACGTCGATCCAGACGGTCGCAATGCCACCGCTGCTTTGGGCGGCTTATTTGTCGAATCGTTCCACTTGATTACTGGTAGAGGGTTTAATGGCTCGCGAGTTTTGGGTGCACTAAAGGATGGTTATAACGGACGAGGCGGAGGAGTCTTGAATGCTGCGGTTCAAGACGCAAATACTGCTCTTGTAGCAACCGGGGTTGCTGGATTGTTGAAAGGAGCAGGAACCTTAGTTCTTCGCCAAACCGGAGAAAAAATTGTAGCTAATATAGCTAAGAATGCTATCAAAGATGATGTAAAGGGTCTTGTAAGACAGATTATAAAGGATGGAGGCCTTAAGTCGTTTGGGAAAGATGCACGTGCTGCAATGAGAGGTGGCAAAACAATTTTAAAAGATGAGGTGGAAGGAAAGGGTGCTATCCATGTTGTAAAACACAGTGACGGAACGACTGTAACTGCAAGGGATTTTTCCAAAACAGGGCCAAGAACCATTGAAGTCATTCGTCCAAGTACCGATGTTCGCGTAAAAGTACGGTATCCAGACAATGACTGAGAACACTGAGTTAAAGCGTATGCTGATGGAGCGTTACGATATCAGCGATCTTTGTTGGGATGAATGGGAAGAGATAACGTTGTGGGGTGGTGTTGCCATGGATGCATTGACTTTTTCCGCATTATCGGACACGGCAAGGACATTTGGTGACAAAGGTGCCAAGGTATATGTGGTCGAATCCACGAAAACCAATTTTCAACCTTTAGATATAACCCTAAATTTTGAATCATTTAAAAAGTTAAACCACGAAATGATATCATTCTTTGATTTATGTATAGTCCCCAATTCTAGAGCTTGGGTTGCATGGCTTGTGAACTACGATATGGAAACTCATGTATATGCAGCACCATCATTTGTATCTTCTATCGGAAGCAAATTGATGGATATAAAATAATATTTGTATTTATAGAGTAAGGGGCTAATGTATACATTATTGCGCAATAAACGCTAACAGTTCATTCAAGCCGACCGCCAAACCGCTACGCGGTTCGTCGGCGGCTTAATTCAAGCGTTATGTAACAGGATGAGAGCTTCATGTATGGCACACGGTCGCTTGTCACTTCTGCTGTTCTTGGCAGCGTCCGGTTTGAGCCTTGCAAGCTGTACTGCGTTTGTGCCTTCTCGCTCGGAGTTTCTGGTCACGTCACCAACAGTATTTCGTAACGCACTAGGCGAGACCATAAAGATCTCCACCGAGGGCATGCTGGCCGGCGGCCATTTCTACAAGGCAAATGACTGTTCAAACAAGTCATTCAACTGCTTTATCTATGGCAACAAGGTGTTACTCATAGCTCCAAAGTTTTGCTTTCCCACACCCGGAGCGTCTTGGCGGGTTGGTCAGCTCGTCTCGCACTGGCATGGCTACGACCGCTCGGCCGATGTCATGCAAAACCATTATGGCTACGGCATAAGTTATGTTTTCTCTGAAGTTGCTGGCGAAGGTATCCGTGCGTTCGCGTATGATGTATCGGGCAGCTATCACGTAGCGCCTGGACAGAACTTCTACGGCAACATACCAAGCGGCAAGCTCAACGCAATGGCGTACTATGCACCTACTGGGCCCGCACTTCTTCCATGTATGCCAAAGCGTCGGCATGGCTAGCATGCGTGGCCTGTTACATAACTATTCGGTCAACCGGACGCAAATCCCGCTACGCGGTCTTCGCGCCGGTTACCTCAAGCGTTAGGCGCCAGGAGGCTCGCGTGGACTTGGATAAAGAACAGGCATAT
>CAZSOU010000117.1:0-6652 GCA_964608595.1 uncultured Rhodanobacteraceae bacterium | reverse complement strand
CTGTTGGGCGTTGTTTGTGGGGGTGTTTTTCTTTTGTTTACTTGTTTTTAACAAAAAAGATAAGTAACTCGCAATCTGGCGAAACCGAACCCACAAAACAGCGATAAAAGCCACTCCGCTGCGGGCAGCCCACCCAAAAACACGAACGGCCCCGTTCACGAGGCCGTTCGTGCGTGATGTCGCAACCGCGGATCAGGCCGCGAACACGCCACGCATCTTCTTCATGGCGTTGGCCTCGATCTGACGAATGCGCTCGGCGGATACGCCGTATTCGTCCGCCAACTCCTGCAACGTGGCCTTGTTGTCCTCGTTCAGCCAGCGGCGCTGGACGATGTCGCGCGAACGCTCGTCCAGTTTGCCCATGGCCGCCGTCAGGGTCGCCAGACGCGCTTGCGCCTGATCCGCATCGGCCACGGTGTCGTAGGGGTCGGAATCGTCATCGCGCAGAAATGCCGCCGGCGCGGGTTTGTCGTCGTCACCGGCATCGACCGGCGCTTCGAAGCCGATATCACGGCCGGACAGGCGTGACTCCATTTCCAGCACGGTCTTTTCCGGCACGCCGAGATCATCGGCCACGGCCTTGACCTCGCCGGCATTCAACCAGCCGAGACGTTTCTTGGACTTGCGCAAGTTGAAAAACAGTTTGCGCTGCGCCTTGGTGGTGGCAACCTTGACGATACGCCAGTTCTTGAGGATGAACTCGTGCATTTCGGCACGAATCCAGTGCACGGCAAAACTGACCAGACGCACGCCGTGATCGGGGTCGAACCGCTTGACGGCCTTCATCAAGCCGATGTTGCCCTCCTGGATCAGGTCGGACAACTGCAGCCCGTAGCCGGAATAACCCCGCGCCACGTGCACCACGAAGCGCAAGTGTGCGGTAACCAGCTCACGCGCCGCCGCAAGATCGTCTTCAGCACGATAGCGGCGTGCCAAAGCCTGTTCTTCGTCCACCGACAGCACCGGAATGCGATGCACGGCGGAAATGTAGGCATCCAGACTGCCGATGCGGCCCAGAACCGGCAAATTGTTGGCAACCATGGCCTGTGACATGCAAACTACCTCGCTGATGGAACGTACAGATTAGCACTCCTTTCATGAGAGTGCTAAGGGGCGGAAAAGTTCCGTTTCCCGCATTTGGCAGGCATTTAATATACCACACAGTACATGAAATAACATTGAACGCAATGCCACCGGATGCCCAGGACCTTTCTTCCTCGCCCCTCGCCCGGATCAGACCTTATAATCCGTTGCTCCGACGGGTTTCAAGCGCGTTGCGAACCGACGAAGTTCCGACTGCCAAGGTCGATGTTCAACCCGCCCCCCGGACACCGCCCGATGCAAACCCGGTCGAACGTTCATGCCGACACACGCCGTCGCAAGGAGAAAAACGTGATTACCCTCGCCACCGACGTTCTCACCCGCGAAGAACTTGATGCCGTCCAGGCGGGGATCAAGACCGCGCCCTACGTCGATGGCGCGAACACGGCCGGATGGTCGGCCCGCAGCGTGAAGAAAAACCAGCAACTCGCGCTAGACAGTCAGGCCTATGAAAAGCTTGCCGGGATCGTGCGCACCGCCTTCTTGCGCAACGACACCTTGCAGACGGCGCTGCTGCCGGCCTCCGTCACCAAAGTCATGTTCAACCGTTACGGCACGGGGATGACCTACGGCCCGCATGTCGACTCGCCCATGATGGGCAGCGTCGGCAACATGCTGCGCACGGACATTGCCATGACCCTGTTCCTGTCCGACCCGGAAAGCTACGACGGCGGTGAACTGGTGGTGCATGCCGGCAAGAACCAGGAATACACGTTCAAGCACGAAGCGGGGTCGGCCATTGCCTACCCGGCCAACACCCTGCATCACGTCACACCGGTCACCCGGGGCACGCGCAACGCCGCCATCCTCTGGGTCCAAAGTCTGGTGCGCGACCCCGCCAAGCGGGAAATATTGTGGGACCTGGAACACGTCAAACGCGACATCTTCGGTCGTGAAGGCAAAAGCTCGGCATTCGACGCCACGGACCGCTCGCACGCCAATCTCCTGCGTCTGTGGGCAAATGAATAGCGACAGTTTTTTTTACGACACCGGAAAACAAACAGCTCGCGCGGCGTCAAGCAGACACTGTCAAACCTGGAGCCCCGTTCGCGGCGGCAACGACCAATCAAGGGGCGCCTTTCCCTGTTGCTCGAGGTATCGGTTGGTTGCCGAGAAGTGGCCGCAACCGAAGAAACCGCGGTGGGCCGACAGCGGCGAGGGGTGGGGCGCGCGCAACACCCGATGCCTCGCGGTGTCGATCAGCCGGCCCTTGGCTTGCGCGTGGCTGCCCCAGAGCAGAAAGACCAGTCCCTCGCGCTCCTGGTTGAGCCTGTCGATAGCGGCATCGGTGAGGCCTTCCCAGCCCTTGCCGCGGTGTGCGCCGGCGCGTCCACGTTCCACGGTCAGCACGCTGTTGAGAAGCAACACGCCACGCTCGGCCCACGGCATCAGATAACCGTGATCGGGCCGCTTGACGCCCAGATCGTGCTCGATTTCCTTGAAGATGTTGTTCAGCGACGGCGGCACGCGTACGTCCGGCAGCACCGAGAAGCACAGTCCATGCGCCTGCCCCGGACCGTGGTACGGATCCTGACCCAGGATGACCACTTTGACCGCGTCGAACGGCGTGTGGTCGAATGCCGCGAAAATCTGTCGACCAGGCGGATAGATCTGTTTTCCGGCCTGCTTTTGCGCCCGCAGAAAATCGCGCAACGCCTGCATGTCCGGACGTTCGAAATAGTCGCCCAGACGAGCCTTCCACGACGCTTCGAGTTGCAGGCGCGCGTCAACCATCGGCTTTTTCGCGCAGATGCAGTGCCACACGCAACTGGAACAGAAGTTTGGTGACCAGAAGACGCTCCTCGACCGGCTTTTCCACCAGATCGTTGGCGCCGGCACGCAACAAGGCCGCCTGCTTCTCGGGGTTGTCGTCACCCGTCATCACCAGCACCGGCAAACGTCCCTTGGAATAGCCGTAATCCTCGCGCACATGCCGCAACAAGTCGCCGCCGGTGAGCTCGCCTTTCAAGGTGACGTCGGTCAATACCACATCGGCGCCGACACGACCCTGCGCACGCGCGGTATCCAGCAAAGCCAGCGCATCTTCCACGCTGATCACGTGCAGCACGGTCAGGCCGTACTTTTCCAGCATGCGGCGTGTGGCCAGTGCCACCACGCGACTGTCCTCGACGTACAGAACTTCGCCCTCGGCCATGCTTTCGGGGCGCACGTAGCCGCGGATGAACTCGGCCAGGGCGCGAAAGCCCAGCGACTTGTCGAAATAGTCGGTGACATCGTCGCCCAGGGATCGGTCGTGCAGACGCTGATCCACATCGCCGGATACCACCACGATGGGCACGTAGGTCTGATCCACGTATTCGCGAATGTAACGCGCCAGCTCCAGGCCATCCATGTCCGGCAGCCGCAGCGCGACGCTGACAAAATCGACCACGCCGTCCTGCAAGGCGGCCTGGGCTTCGGCGCCGTCGGCGCAGGCGACCACGTCCACGCCCTCGAGCTCGGATTCGAGAACACGCGTGATCAGGCGCCGCACTACTTTGGAACCATCCACCACCAGCACGCGCGGCGCGGTGCTGGCCAGATGACGGCCAATACTCGTATTCATCGCGTTGTTGCCTTCCCCATCAAATCGTACTCGCGATCACGCCATGCGGCGCAACCAGTGGCCACTGACCAGACGCGCACCCAGCCAGCCCAGCGCGGCGGCCAATATCGGCACCAGCGTCAGCTGCCATCCGGCCAGCCCACCGATGTCGAGGCGACCACCGTAACTGACAAGCAAGCGTCCGACCGGACCGGCAAGCACGGCTTCGGCCAGCAAAACCAGCAAACTGGCGGTCAAGCCGCTGGCCAATCCGTACCAGACCCCCGCATACAAATACGGACGGCGCACGAAGGCCGCACTGGCACCGACCAGCCGCAGCACGCCGAGTTCCTCCGCACGCGACTGGATATCCAGGCGCACACTGTTGCCGACCACCAGTACGGCAGCCAGTGCCAGCAACAACGCCAGCACCACGACCACGCGCCGGCCCACGTCCACCAGTGCATCCAGACGTTGGCGCCAGGCGCCGTCATCCTGCACCTGATCGACGCCGGACTGCCGGCGCAGATCCCGTGACAACGCCTCCACGACATCCGCGGATGCATGCGCACGCGGCTCGACAACCAATACATACGGCAGGGGATTGTAATCGAGCGTGTCGAGCGCTTTTGCGAACCCCTGCATGGATGCCAGCTCGCGCATGCCCTCGTCGGGTGACTTGACGGCGACCCGGCTGGTGTCGTCGCGTGCACGCAATCTGGCGGCCAGCGCCTTGACCGCATCAGGGTCGACATCGGTTTGCATGAACACGTTGATCGCCTGCGTCCGGCCCAGCGTGCCGGCCAGTTGCTGCATGTTGCCCAGCACCAACCAGAACGCCAACGGCAAGGCCAGCGCAAAACCCATCACCAGCACGGTCAGAAACGTGCTCATCGGTCGCGCCGCCAGCCGCTGCATGCTGGCACGCAGGCACCAGACATGATGCTCGCGCCAGACCCTCACGTGCCGTCGCTTCGGTTGCGTTGCCATCACGCCACCTCCCGCGCCGGCACATCATCGACCATGCGGCCATGATCGAGGACCAGCACCCGTTTGCGCATGCCCTTGATCAGGTTCAGATCATGGCTGGCAATCAACACGGTGGTGCCAACGCGCTGAAACTGCGTGAACAGGCCCATGATTTCCCTGGCCAGTTGCGGATCGAGATTTCCCGTCGGCTCGTCGGCAATCAGCAGCGTCGGCTTGGTCACGATGGCGCGGGCGATGCCCACCCGCTGTTGCTCGCCGGCAGAAAGCCTTGCCGGCGGCTGGTCTTCGTACTTGAGCAGTCCCACCTTTTCCAGCGCCGCGCGCACCCGGCGTGCGCGCTCATCGGCAGCCACGCCGGCGATCACCAACGGCAATTCGACATTCGCGAACACGCTGCGATCGAGCAACAGGCGATGATCCTGAAACACCATGCCCAATTTGCGCCGCAGACGCGGCACCCGCGAAGCGCGCAGCGTGGCAAGGTTCTGACCATCCAGCGTGATGATGCCGTGCGTGGGACGCTCAATGCAGGCCAGCATCTTCAGCAACGTGCTCTTGCCGGCGCCCGAATGGCCGGTGACGAACACCATCTCGCCGGGGTCCACCGCGAAGGAGAGCCCGGCGAGTGCTTCCCGCCCGGCGGAATAGCGTTTGCTGACCTGGTCGAAATGGATCACGGCATGGGTGAATGGCAAAAGGACAGCGCGAGCATAGCGTGAAGACGACCCACGTGGCTGACTCGACGACGATCCGCCCGCGACCATCGGCAGGCACGTTTATTTGTGGCCGCCGAACAAGCCTCGGGCCAGACGTTTGAAAAAGCCGCCGTTGCGGTTTTCACCGACCGAGCGGGCGTGCACCTGGGTGCTGGACCCGTTGTTGCCGGTGATTGACGACCGCGGTGACGGTGACGGTGACGGTGCCGGTGCGGGCGCCGATCGATCGCGCGAACCGGCGTTGCGCGGACGATGATCCTGACGCGCACGTGGATTGCGATTGTCCCGATTGCCCTGGCGTTGACGCTTCTCGCCCTGTCCGCGCGATGTCGCCGAACCGGACGGGTTCCCGGCCGAGGTACCCGACGGGGACGCCGCGCTCCGGGAGGCATTTTGCCGATTCGAATCGTTGCCCTGACCCGGCCGATGGCGGTTGCGTCCGCCGCGACGACGGCGCCGGCGCGACGCGCCCTGCCCGGCTTGCGGCTGCGTCGCATTGCTCGCGCGCTTGTCGTCGTTGCCCGTGGCTTCCGACTTCCCGGCCTGGTCGGCGGCCGCCGGTTTGGCGGTCCGATCGTCACGCCGGTCTTCGGCGCCGCGTTTCGCCCCGCCGCGGCGCCCGCGACGCCGTTTGCGCGGCGTCTGATTTTGCGTGTCGCCGCCCGCCGGCGCGGGCGGCTTGCCGTCCTGCGGCGGTTCGACCGGCTCGGGCATCACCAACCACGCCGGATCAATGCCTTCGACCGGAATCTTCTGCTCGATGTAGGCCTCGATATCGGGCAGGCTCATGGCGTACAGGTCGCAGGCGAAGCTGATCGCGTCACCCTCGGCGCCCAGCCGCGCCGTACGACCGATGCGGTGCACGTAATCCTCGGCGTCCTGCGGCAGGTCGTAGTTGAACACGTGGCTGACGTGCGGAATGTGCAGGCCGCGCGCGGCGACATCGGTACACACCAGCATGTCGAGCTGGCTGTCCTTGAAGCGCTTGAGCACGCGCTGGCGCTTGTCCTGCGGCACGTCGCCCGACAGCGCACCGACCTTGTAACCATGGCGGCGCAGATTGTTGCGTACCCGGTCGGTCTGCGCACGCGTGTTGACGAACACGATGGCGCGCTCGGGCTGCTCTTTCTTCAGCAGATTCAACAACAGCGGCAGCTTTTCTTCCTTGGCCGGGAAATACACCACCTGACGCACCTTGTCGGCGGTCACGTGGTCGGTTTCCACGACCAGCTTTTCGGCCTCGTGCATGTGCTCGTAGGCCAGCTCCAGCACACGGTGGCTGAGCGTGGCCGAATACAGC
>CAZSOU010000116.1:1640-6762 GCA_964608595.1 uncultured Rhodanobacteraceae bacterium | reverse complement strand
TGACCGCTCGGGTGTGCTGAACCGATCGCGCTCGGGCGCGCCGAGCACGTGGCGCCCGCCCCGCGCACGAGGACCGCGGCACGCCCAAGGGCCTCGGTGTGTGGCCCGTGGGTTCCTCAACGTCGCTCGACGAAACCTTTAGTAGTCAATCTTGGTGAATTCTTGCGTGTCTTCACCCATTTGACTTGGCGCAGCGGGAGCGGAGCGACATGATGGTGACCGTGCGTTGTTCGTGCCGGCGTCTCGTCGTCGCGAGGAGCGCGAACGAGTACGGCCGAGGACAACAAGGAGCGTGACCCCGATGGTGCGACGCCCGAACCCACCCCACCAGCGCGCATTCGCCGCAGCGGTGTCCGAGCGACTGCGCCTCGAGCGCCGACAGCTCGGGCTGACGCAGTCGGACGTGGCCGAGCGCACCGGGGGTGTGGTGTCCAAGGCGGCGCTGGCGAACTACGAGACGGGCCACCGGTCGTTGCGGATCGATGTGTTCTGGGCGTTGACGCGGGCGTTGGGTGTCGACGCGGGGGCGGTGCTCGCGGACGCGGAGCGTGCCTCGGGTCATGGGACGGCGGCGCATCTGGCTCCGGTGACGGTGGATGTCGTGGCACTGCAGGCGAGTGACGAGCCGCGGCTGGCGCCGGTGCGCCGCTGGTTCGCGTTGCGGTTGCAGCGCCATGGGGCGCGGCTGGCGGTTCAGTCCGTCACGCTCGATCAATCCGCTCTCGGCGCCCTGGCGGAACTGATGGGCGTCTCGGCCGCGGAGTGCCGCGCGCTGCTGGAGGACGTGGCAGCCGGCACGCGACAGGCCGAGGCCGAGGACATCGAAGCGGCAGCGGTCCCTGCCGGCTGAAGTCCGGATAGGCCGGGCAGCTCGGTCGCCGCCGGGCGCGCAGCCCGCTTGAGGGCAGATTCGCCCGGCCCGCGAGATGCACTCGGCAATCCAGGTATGACGAGGTCGTCCGATTCCACCCCGTACGCGCAAGAACACACTATGTAATCAGACCGCTGCTCCGCGACACGGCTGACCACCGATAAGGCGGCACCGGACGGAGGCAGCATCCGGTGGCCTGCAGCAGCAGACTCGTACGGACCGTGACTAGACAGTCACGGAGTGCTGACAAAACGGCACGTAAGGGCACCAATGTCACCCGTAGGAGCCGGAATGCCACCCGAATGCCGGAATACAAGTAACGAAAAGCGAGGCAGAATCTACGACGTGGCGTTTGTGTCGCTTGTCGGCGCGCACCACGATCCGTAAGGAAGAAGCTTCAGCGTTCGCCCGTCCGGGGGAGATCCGGGAAAGGGACGCAGCAGAGGTGGGGAGCAGGACATGTCAAGGCATCGCAAGACCGCCGTACCCGGTACGAAGAGCCCGCTGTGGCGGGTCATTTCGGCGCTCATCGGCGTGGTCGCACTCGTCGTTGCCATGGCGGTCAGCGGGACCGCGTCTGCCGCCGCCGCGGCGCCATGGACAGTGACCGCGGGCGTAGCCCCGACGCCGCCCGACGGACTTCCGGCTGGCAATTCGACCGACGCCGTGTTGAAGTTGAAGGCGCTCAATGCTGGGGACACGGTCAAGCCTGGCGACGCGCTCACCTACGTGTTGCAAGTGGCGAATGCGGGCGCGGCAGACGGTGACAGTGTCACCGTCGTCGATGATGTGTCCGGGTTGCTGCAGCACTCCTCGATCTCCTCGACCGCAGCCGAGCTCCAGGCAAGCGGTCTCGTGCTCAACGCGTCGGCCGGAACCATCACCTGGACACCGTCGTCCACGATCGGGCAGGGCCAGCACGCCACCACTTCGTTTCAGGTCACCGTCAATGACGACGTCGTTGGCGAGCAGTCGCTGAAGACCGCCGCCGCGCCGCAGGGCCAGACCTGCGAGGCGGCGGGTTGCGCCACGTCATTGGCAATCCAGGGTTCGGTCGAAGAAGTCGAGTCGACCACGGAGTCTCCCGAGACCTCGTCAGATGCACCCGAGACGTCGTCCGAGGCGCAGACGTCGACTGAGACCTCGAGCGATGATCCCACCGAAACGCCGAGCGATGACGAAGCCACGGATGACAGCACGACCACCAGCACGCCGAGCCCGACCACCTCGACCTCACCCGCGCCAGCCACATCGAGCCCGGAGACGTCCGCCCAGGCCGAGAGCACCTCGCAGACCGCCGCCACGACAACAGACAAGACACAACCGGCAGAGACTGAGGGCCAAGGCGAGAATGACGACGAGAATACGGCGGATGGCCAAAGCGAGAACGGCTCCCTGAAATCGCCTGCCGCTGGGTCCGAAGACGAGACCGATAGCGACAAGGTGTCTAGCAACGACACGACGTCTGCGTTAACGCTTGGTTCTAATGGCCGAATGGAGAGGAGCCCAGGCATCCGACCGCTCGATGCGGAAGTCTGCGATGGAAGCGGTGGCACAAATATCGCTGGATTCGAAATCGACGGCAACCTCTGCGTAAATGACAGCACTCACCAGGATTGGGAAAACGTCGGCGGTCAGCCCGTGGCGGATGATAAGTATGGTGATTCGACACAGTTCACGCAGGGTTCAAAGGAATCTAATTGGCCCTGGAGTGCCGGCCAAATTGCTGGCTCTGGTGTCGCAACGGGTCAGTCGGATATTGGCAACATATACGCGGCCACGCGAACTGTTGATGGTAACGTCTACGCGTTCCTCGGCTTTGAACGAAAGGACAGCAGTGGCACGATCCAATACAACGTCGAGCTTAACAAGCTGCCCAACACACTCGGGCCTGTCCCGGACCGGTCGTTGGGCGATCTAAGACTTACGATTAATCAAGACGGAAATAACCTGCTGTCTCTCGTGGGCGCCGACAAATGGAACGGGAACTCATGGGAAAGCCTCGGGTCAACCGCTGGGTTTGAAGGGTTAGCCAACGCGAACCCGGTCACGAATTTGGCGGGAGGATCGTTAGCGATTGGTACCTTCGCCGAGGTTTCGATCGATCTCACGGCACTGTTCGGCAGTGACGGCTGCAGTGGAAACTATGGATGGCTAAACGTACGGTCGAGCTCTTCCACCCAAGGCACGTCGTCCTTGAAGGACTGGGTCACACCCGTGGCACTGAGCATACCCAGTACATGTAAGTGGCAGCTCGAAAAGACCGCTGATCCTGAACCAGGCGAACTGGACTCTGGAACGTCAGCGATCACGTACACGCTCACCGCAACCAACGGTAACCATAATTCCCCGATCTACGGTGCCGTGGCAACCGACGACCTCTCCTCGATTATCGCGAATGGGGCAACGTTTGACGGTACCTTCGACTATGACGGGTCAGACGCGAAGACAGCCACATATGATCCAAGTACCCACGTTATTACTTGGCGCCCTGCAGCCATTCCTGGGGCTGAACATCATAACAACCGTTGGCGCGCCGGCGAAGTAGCCGTGAGCTTCACCGTTGACGTCAGTGAAGTCAACGCCGACGACGCGGACGTTACGCTCACCAACACGGCTGTGCCTACTGCGCCCGGCGAGTGCATCCGAGAGGGCAAGTGTACGGTCACGCATACGATTCCCGGCCCACAGCCACCGCTTCAGTGTGATGCCGGCTATGTTTATGGGATCTCCGAGGGTGGCCAGCTACAAGAGGTCCATGGGGGCTCCGTCACCGCAATTGGAGATGATGCCGATGGGTCGGGCACGGACAAGTTTAACGGCCTAGGCATTAGTGCCGGTGGATCCACTGCGTTCGCGTATCAGCGGACCAACAATCTACACACAGCGACGATTTACAAATTTGACTCGGCGACAGGCATTTGGACAAACACTGGTAAATCTGTCGATTCCACTGTCGATGATCGCGATGTGACATTCGTCGCGGGGGCCGTTGACCTCGAATCGGGTGAGTACTACTTCGGTGGATTCGGAACTGCATGGAACCAATATTCGGGTTGGTTAACCGTTTTCCGCATGTGGAAGTACGACGGCGCCACCATTAGCTACGTTGGTAGCACTTACATTTCCAATGATACGTCAAGCTTAAACAATGGCGACATGGCGTTCAGTTCGACAGGCAACCTCTTCATCGTTTGGAATACGGGTTCGACGACGACGATTGTCAGCATCACAGAAGCGAACCTCGCTGCTGCGAACGGAGGCGTAATTGCCAATTCACCGTCAAAGAGTTTTAAGACCCTTGATGGTGTAAACGGAGCCGCGTTTGATTCCTCCGGTAAGGCGTATCTGGGGAGCAAGAGCACAATCAAGTCGTATGACATGCCAGACTGGAGCAATGCCGAGACCGTCGTTTCGAGTGGGTTGAGCAGCACGGATCTTGCTACCTGCTCATCGCCGGCCACCGTTACGCTACAGAAGGATTTCGTGGGGAGGGTTACAAGCAGCGATCAGGTAACGCTCGCTCTGAAGCAGGGCGGAACGGAGCTGGGAGACACCACAACTGCGGGAACCAGCACAGGCATACAGGAGCAACGAGTCGGCCCTTTCCCTGCGACCCGCGGTGTCGCGGTGACCTTCAGCGAGTCGGCCGCAGCCAACACTTCGACGGACCTTGGCGACTACGCGACCAGCTATGAGTGCACTGCTGATGGTGTACACATGGACGGAAGTAGTGGTGCAGGGACATCTGGATCGGTGACAATCCCGCCAGGCGTTGACGACGTCGTGTGCACGTTCAAAAACGCGCCCCTCGTCGCCAAGGTCACGGTTAGTAAGCAGATGCAGGACGTGAACGGGGAAAACCAGCACGCGCAGGCAGGCTGGACCGTTGGCGCTGTGGCGACAGACACTGGGTCCGGAGACGTCTCACCTGATCCAGTGATGACCACACAGGTAACGAACAGCGAGGGCAGCGCTGCCTGGGACCTCGTCTTCACGGATAAGTCCGGATCGGCGTCGCTGAGCGTGTCGGAGACCCAACAAGCTGGTTATGAATTTGTCAGCGGCGAATGCACGATCGCCTATCTCGACGGATCGACCGATCACACGACCCTGACGAGCGAGAATGCAACCAACGTTTTCGACGAAGTCAAACCCGGTGACCACGTCGATTGCACGTATGTGAATAAGCACAAGTCGTCGCAGATCACGGTGGAGAAGAAGGATGCGTCGACGGGTGAGTTGATCGAT
>CAZSOU010000116.1:0-1540 GCA_964608595.1 uncultured Rhodanobacteraceae bacterium | reverse complement strand
CCGATACGCCGACGTTCACGATCGATGCGACACAACTTGCGGTGACGCTGGGCGACAAGATCGGCAACAGCCAGGTGCCCACTGAACTGCGCGTGGTCAAGACGGACGAGTCTGGCGCGCCGCTCAATGGTGCGAAGTTCACGCTATTTGAGGATCTGACTGGTGATGGCGTGAGTGCGGATGACACTGCTGTCGGGTCGTGCACGACCACATACGGTCTCTGCACTGTGACCGTACCTACGTTCGGCACGTATTATTGGCAGGAGACGGTGCCGCCGGTTGGTTATGAACTCCCGGCTGACGTCTATTCGCAGCCCGTGATTATCGACGCCAGTAATGCGGGCACTCAGGTGAGTGCAGTGTCGTTCGAAGACCCTGCTATCAACCCCACCGTTGCCAAGACTGTTCAGTCGACAACCCAGAACTCCGACGGCAGTTGGACGATCGACTATTCGATCACGGTCACGAACCCGTCGGAGGAATGGCCGACGAAGTATGACCTGGCTGATGAGTTGATGTTTGGTGCCGGAATCACTCCGACGAGCGCCGACTGGACGCTCAACGACGGCGAAGACACCGGGTCGTGGAGTGATCCAGCGAACACACCACAAGAGTCGCTCGCCACAGGTCGCGTGCTTGATGCCAGTGGACAGGACGTCTATGACGTCACCGTGACGGCCACGGTCGACGGAAGCGCATGGTCCGGCCAGACACCGGGCGTCGAATGCCAGCCCGGCGACAACGGAGATGGCGCTGACAATGGCGGGTTCGGCAACATGGCCATCGTTTCGCTGAACACGGCGAACCAGCAGGTGCCACTGCTGAGATCGGCAGGGTCTGCCTTTGTCGAGTCGATCTCGTTGAACGTTGACGGTCAGCATGCCTATGCGTGCTCCGAGCCCGTGCAGCCGGTCGTTGACAAGAACTTCGAGTCGGCCGTACCGAACGCTGATGGCGGCTGGGACGTCACCTACACGATCACGGTGACCAACCCGTCCGAGGAGGCGACAACGTGGTTCACCCTGTCCGACACGCCTCAGTTCCCTGCAGGGATCGCGGTGACCGGTGCGAAGGTGACGGACTCGTCCATCGATGGTCTCGGTGAGGGCTCCTATGACGAGGCATCGGGAGTGTTGACGATCATTCCGGATGGCTCTGCGGTTTCGCTGGACCATGGTGACTCGGCCGACTTCACAATCCTGGTCAGCACGTCGGCGCCCGATGCGGCCGCGATGTCGGACTCGGTGCTCGAGTGCAATGCCGAGCAGCCGACGCCGCACCAGGGCCTCTACAACGAGGCGACGGCGGTGTCGGGTGGCGTGGAGATCGTGGCCGAAGCCTGTGGCGATGTTCCGTCCTGGCAGGTCGCCAAGACCGTCGACCAGCAGGTCGCACAGCCAGGTGACACGCTCACCTACACGTTGACGGCGGTCAACACCGGCGAGACCGAGGTCACCGGTGCGACGTCGGTCGACACATTGCCGACCAACGTCACGCTGGTGACGCCGCTGGCGGATGGCCTGGTCGACAACGGCGACGG
>CAZSOU010000115.1:0-6855 GCA_964608595.1 uncultured Rhodanobacteraceae bacterium | reverse complement strand
TCCTACGAAACGCTCCGCACCTGGTACGGCGCGTCCCACAAGGCGGCGTCATGACTTCCCGCCCGACCAGAGCTGTAACGACTCCCATAGAGCACACGTCGGGCGGGTCACACTTCCCCGCGACCAGGGCGTCTACGAAGCCCAAACCGACCTCGTCGCGGGGTCACAACCAGCCGCCGACCAACGACCGGACGATGCCCAAGGGCTCCACGTCGGCGGCACATCTTCCCTCAGGCCATACGCGAGACGACGCCCAACGGCGCTGCGCCTGAGGGGCCAGCAGTAAAGCGGCCCGGCCACACCACCACAGCGCAACCGGGCCAACCCAACAAGTCAAAGGATACCCAATGAACATCCGCAAATACATCCGCGACGAGCTCGACACCGGACCCAGCCTCGAACCCGACGAGGTCGCCAAGACCATCATCGACAGGCTGACCGCCAAGCAGAAGGCCGAAGCACTGGACGTGGCCCTGCCGCACCTGGTGCGCGACCTGATCGTCTCCACCCGCCGCACCGCCACGCCGGCCCGCGAGAACGTCGCCAAGCCGACCGCGAAGGCCGCCCGGTCATGGAAGCGGCAGGCGATCCGCGAGACCTGGCGCAAGGAACTCGCCGCCGTCTACGCCACTGCCGACGGATACAAGCGCCTCGGTGACTTCAATGCCGACGAGCTCGACGCCCTGGCCGCTCAGTGTCAGGACCTCGCCAAGGCGAACGCGATCAAGGTCCACCGCTACGAGGCCCTGGCCACGCTCACCCGCGAGTCCGGCGTGGATCGCCTCGCTGATGTCGATGCCGACGCCCTGCGCGACGCGCTCGGGGGTGCGGCATGACCACCATCGAACTCCCCGCGACCATCGAGCGCCCGACACCCAGACTGGAAACGTCGCGGGACACCTTTTCCCCTCGGGCCATGGTGCCAACGACGCCCACGGGAGCGCCGCCTGAGGGGACCAAGCCAGCCGCCGACCATAGTCGCGACGACACCCAGACGTCGGACGTCGGCGGCACAACTTCCGGCAGCGACCAGCAGCCTTACGACGCCCAAAGTGGCGACGTCGCTGCCGGGACAGACACGGGTCAGCCAGCCAGAGGTCTCTCGGAGCCCATAGTCGTCTCGCTGGCCGACCCGACCCTTGCCCTCGCCGCCGATGTGCTCGACGACCTCGAAGCCGTCCGCATCGCCAACGAGAACCGCCTCCGTCAACTCACCCGCGACGAGACCGACTCGGACGGCGAGGAACGCGGATTCGGGCTCGACGCAACACACCCCGACGTGGCGAAGCTCGAAGCCCTCGTCAAGATGCTGGCCGACGCCGAACACCAGGCAACGCTCAACCTCAACCGGGTCATGCGCCGCCACCCACTCGGGCCATGGGTCAAGGCACAGAAAGGCATAGGCGAAAAGACCGCAGCCCGCCTGCTCGCGATCGTCGGCGACCCCTACGTGAACGTGCAGACCGGCGAAGTGCGCACTGTTTCACAACTGTGGGCATATTGCGGACACGGCGACCCGGCACGCAAGCTCCACAAGGGCATGACCCAGGCCGACCTATTCGCGATGGGCAACCCGACCGCGAAAAAGCGGGTTTGGTTGATCGCATCCAAGTGCCTCATGGCTCAGGGTCCGCACTCGAAGGTTTACTACGACCGCAAGGCGCAGACCGAGGGCCGTGAGCACACCACCGAGTGCAAGCGTTGCGGACCCTCAGGGAAGCCAGCACAACCCGGCTCGCCCTGGTCCGACGCCCACCGCCACGCCGACGCCCTGCGCATCACGGGCAAGGCGATCCTGCGCGACCTCTGGATCGAGGCCAAGCGCATCCACGAAACCACCGACAGCGGCCATCTGAGACACGACGCCCACGAGCAGAACGCTGCTGTCGGCACAACTTCCCAGGAGAACCAGTCATGAACCGTTTCCACAAGAAGAATCTCGCCGGACTCGGCGCCGCAGCCGTCCTCATCGGAGGGCTCGCCGCCGGTGCGCACATCGCCAACGGGGGCAGCGTCCTCGGCATCGGCCACATGGACTTCGAGTCCGAGATCGAGCTGGCCCTGCCGAAGGCGAACATGACCAAGGCCGGACAGGTGTCGGACGCCATCTGTGACCAGGGCATCCTCGCCGGTGCCTTCCAGCTCGGCAACGCATCCGAGCAGACGTCTCAGGCCGCGATGGCGCTGACCGTCCACCAGTGCCGAGACTCGTTCGTCAACCAGGTCGCCTCGTTTGCTGGTGCATTCGACGCGGACGACAAGGACTTCCGCGTCGGCATGCAGGCGGTCAAGCAGATCGACCCCAACGATGCCCAGCAGGTGCTGGCGTTCGTGCAGGCAGACGGGCAGGGCCTGTGATGTACCCGAACGAGCCCGAGGGCATGGCCCGCCACCTGGCCTACCTCGCCCAGCACCCGGAGATCGCCGTCGGCGCCCACGCCGTCACGGTCCACCCGAACGACATCACCCTGCAGGGCGACGAGGACGACATGGTCGAGTCGGCCCGCACGTTGGCCGAGTACATCACCGACCGCCGTGAGGCGGAGGCGGACGGGAAGAACTTCCTCACCCTCACCGCCCGCCTCGACGGGGTCACCCTCAGGCACATCTCCGTCCATCGGCACGTCTTCGAGCGGGACGACGACACCTTCCGGTGTGCGGACTGCGGGCAGCTGCAAGGGCGTGCGTCATGAGCCTCATCGCCATTGCCGCGGCCACCGGGCTCGCGATGCTCATCGCCTGGGCTATCGGTGGCGACCGCGAGGACAACGACGCCCGTGGCACCTACGACGCCGGAGTGGCCGACGAGATGCCTCAGGACGTCGCCAACCGCATCGCCGCGGCGATCCAGGCAGAGGTGACGCAGCGATGATGCACGGCTGGCTCGTCGAGGTGTGGGCCGACTACCGCGACCACGACCGGGACATCAGCGACAGCCGGCTCGTGTCCACCGCCGGCCCATGGGAGAACCGCGCCGAGGCCGAGGCGTACGCCGACGGCCTGCCAGGAGCCCAGGTGGTGGAGGTATGAGCATCCACCAGGGCACCCCGTCCGAGGACTACCACGCGGCCGAGGGTCTGTCCTCCACCGGAGCGAAGCGCATCCTGGACTGCCCGAACTGCTGGCGGAACGCACCCGTCGAGCACAAGGACGCCTTCGACGTCGGGGCACTGGCCCACAGGCTCATTCTCGGCGACGGAGACCCCGTGCACGTCGTGGACGCCTACGACTGGAAGAAGAAGGCGCACCAGGTCGAGCGTGACTACGAACGGTCACAAGGGAACCGGGCCGTACACCGTGGCGACCTGCGGGCCGCTTCGCGCATGTCTCAGTCCGTGCTTCGCCACCCGCAGATCGGTGAGCTGTTCACCCGCCCAGGCGTGTCCGAGGCATCCGTGTACGCCACCGACCCTGACACCGGGGTGCAGGTGCGGTGCAGGCCCGACAGGCTCACCGAGGACCGGCACGGTCCACTGTGCATCGACGTCAAGACAACCGCCGGCGGCACCCATCCCCGCGACCTGTGCGGCAAGTACGGCGTCATCAATCGTCTCGGCTACCACCAGTCGGCCGCGTGGTACGTCGACACGCTCGCCCTGGCCGGCATCGAAGACGCCAGATTCCTGCTCGTCTTCGTGTCCAAGCAGTACCCCCACGAGCCTCGCGCAGTGCTGCTGGACGAGGGAGCCATCGACGAGGGTCGCGCCAAGAACCGCGACGCCCTGGACCTCTACAAGAAGTGCACCGACAGCGGCGAGTGGCCCTGCAGTCACCCCGCATTCATCAACGGAACTATCTACTAGGAGACACCTCCATGAGCACTCAGACAGCGGTCGCGATCCGCGACGACCAGACCGAGTTCGACGACAAGCAGGTGGCCCTACTGCGCAGCCTCGGCGTGGAGAAGGCAGGACGGGCCGACCTGGCCCTGTTCTTCCACGTCGCCAAGCGCACGGGACTGGACCCGTTCGCGCGGCAGATCCACATGATCGAGCGCTGGACGAAGGACGGCCCGAAGCAGACGATCCAGGTCGGCATCGACGGCTTCCGCCTGGTCGCGCAGCGCACCATAGAGCGCACCAGCGGCACCCTCGGCTACGAGGACACGGAGTGGGCCGACTCGTCCGGCGAGTGGCATGACGTGTGGGTCAGTAGCGAACCACCAGCGGCAGCGCGCGTCGTCGTCGTACGGGATGGGGAGCGGTTCCCGGGCATCGCGATCTGGTCCGAGTACGCGCAACGCACCAAGCGCGGAGACCTCACCTCGATGTGGAAGACCCGGCCAGCCGGTCAGCTCGCCAAGTGCGCGGAGGCCCTTGCCCTGCGCAAGGCATTCCCGCAGGACCTGTCTGGCATCTACACCTCCGACGAGATCCGGGACGAGCACCCGACGCAGCAGCCGCAAGCAACCGTCACCGCTGCCGACTTCGCCCCGAGGGCCGAGCACGTGGACACAACCACCGGTGAGGTCACGGACGCCGAGGTCGTCGACGAGCAGACCGAGTTCGAGCAGGAGGCGCAGTCATGACCAGCAAGAAGCCGATGCGTGCAGAGGTCTACCGCGACGACGACAAGCGCTGGCGGTGGCGGATCGTGCACAACTCCAACGGCAACACCCTCGCCGATGGCGGCCAGTCGTACACCGCGAAGGCCGACTGCCTGCACGGCCTGGACCTGGTCGCCGGAGGCAACAAGAACGTGCGCGTCGTGGAGGTGGCGTCATGAGGCGCGAGACGGCCTGGGCGCTGGCCACGTTCGTAGCGTTCGCCATCTGGGGCCTGGTCGCCGCCGTCATCGTCGGGACGTGGTTGTGATGCCTCCCAAATACAAGTTCGCGCTGTGGTTCTTTGCAATCTGGCTGTCCTTCATCGTTGTAGTTCTGGCGGTGGCCTGACATGGACGCCTTCGTCGCTGGGCACACCAACGGCCTCGCGTTCGTCATTGGCTTCGTGATCCTGTGCGCCACGCTCGTGCTGCTGTGGCTGCTGGACCGGGTCTGGCTGATGCTCGAAGACCGCCGCAACGAGCGAGCCCACATCTACGAAACCTACGAAACCTCGCCCTATGGAAAGGGATACGACCATGACGACCTATAGGACCAGCGGACGCACCGAGGCCGAGCAGGCCGCGACCATGCCCGACGTTGTCGCCTCTCCCTTCTACCAGCACTGTTCAGCGTGCTACGGCAACGGAACCACTGGCGCCGGGCGCAACCCATGCGCACTCTGCGGAGGTCGCGGCACGGTCGTCAAACAGACGCCGACACCGCGAGTCCGCCACGGATATCCAGGAGATGAGGGTAAATGATCCAACGCACCTTCTACGCCGCATGCGGTGCCCTCGGTGCCGCTGCCGCATTCGCCTCCGTCTGGTGGTCCTGGGACTGCCACATCCGAGACCAAGGCCGACGCCTCGCCGTAGAGGCTGAGGACTGGCTGCAGAGCAGGCTGCCATGAAACCGCTACTCCTGGACCTGTTCTGCGGAGCGGGTGGCGCGGCGATGGGATACTACCGCGCCGGTTTCGACGTGGTCGGCGTCGACATCAACCTGCAACCGAACTACCCGTTCGAGTTTCACCAGGGAGACGCGCTCGCGTATCTACTCGCCAACCCGCACCACGTCGACGCTGTTCACGCATCGCCCCCCTGCCAGGCGTACCTCAACCTCGGCAAAGTCAACACCAAGATGGGACGCCAGTACGCACACGAGCGCCTCATCGAGCAGACTCGAGCGCGGCTACAGGCGACCGGCCTGCCATATGTGATCGAGAACGTACAGGACGCGCGATCCGAACTCATACATCCGGTGCGCATATGCGGAACCGGCCTTGGCCTTCCTCTACGCAGACACCGGCTGTTCGAATCCAATGTGTCGCTCGAGGGCATCGACTGCGCCCATCACCGATTCGCGGAGCAGAAGTATTGGACCGGCTGGCGACCCAACGGTGAGCGTCGACTCTCCACCGTCGTGCAGGTATACGGCAACGCAGGCGGACGTGAGTACTGGCCGGCCGCGATGGACATCGACTGGATGACCTCGAAGGAAATGACCGAAGCCATCCCCCCGGCCTACACCGAATGGATCGGTCGGCAGCTCATGGATGCATTGGAGACAGCAGCATGATCCCCCGCTGGTCCGGCCGAGCAGCCTGCCTCGACGCCGGCCTACCGCCGGAGGCGTGGTTTCCCAACACGGGACGCGCACTCACCGACGACAACCTGCAAGCCCTCGCCACCTGCCAGGACTGCCCCATCAAGGCCGACTGCGCCGACACCGCACGACACCTGTCCGCCGAGGGCATATGGGCCGGGAAGATCCGCGTCGCCAGCAGCAGCTGGCAACCCACCTTCAAGGATGACCCGCGCTTCGTCCACGCCAAGACACGTATCAGGAGAACAGCATGATCGCCCACTACAAGGCCACCTGGCCGATCATCGACCAGGAGCGCCGCCTCGGTGACCTCACCGCCGAGGCATTCGAAGACCTCGCCGACATGCTCGACCGCGAAGGGCTGGTTATGGACCGGGCTCCATCGTGGCGGGTCCGCGCCGGCGACGAACCGACCCTCGAGGCCATCTGCCCGGTGCGCGTCCCCGCCGATGCCACTGACCGGTTCGCCCTCGTCACCGAGTACCGCATCGCAGGCGTCAGTGCCGAGCGGATCGCCGCGGACCTTGGCATCACCGCCAGGTCACTCTACCGCTGGGCAATGCGCCACCACCACCACGAGCTCGCAGAGTGGATCAACGCGGACGCCAATATCGCATCCGCGCGCTACCGAGAGGGCCGCAAGGACACGTGCCGCGACTGCGGAAAGCTCATCTCCCGAGGCTCGACCCGCTGCGATCCGTGCT
>CAZSOU010000114.1:0-7048 GCA_964608595.1 uncultured Rhodanobacteraceae bacterium | reverse complement strand
CGGGCTTGAGCAGGTAGGCGCACATCATCGGCGTCAGCGTCAGCGACACCAGCATGGAGATGACCACCGCGATGGTCAGCACCCAGGCAAACTCGTGGAACAGGCGCCCCGTGACCCCCGGCATCAGCAGCAACGGCAGGAACACGGCCACCAGTGACACGGTCAGCGACACCACCGTGAATCCGATTTCGCGCGCGCCGATTTCGGCCGCTTCGGGACCACTCTTGCCCTGCTCGATATAGCGCACGATGTTCTCGATCATCACGATCGCATCGTCCACGACGAACCCGGTGGCGACCGTCAACGCCATCAACGAGAGGTTGTCCAGCGACATGCCGGCAAACGACATCACTCCGAAGGTGCCCAGAAGCGACAAGGGCACCGCCACCGACGGAATGATCGTCGCCCACAACCGTCTGAGGAACACGAAAATCACCGCGACCACCAGAATCACGGTGAGCATCAGCGTGAACTGCACGTCGTGCACCGAGGCACGAATGGTCACGGTGCGGTCGGAGAATACCTCCAGGTGCACGGATTCGGGCAGCACGCTGCGCAACTGCGGCAGGATGTGACGGATGTTCTCCACCGTCTGGATGATGTTGGCGCCCGGCTGACGACGGATGTCCAGCAACACGGCCGGCTTGCCGTCGGCCCAGGCCGCAAGCTGGTTGTTCTCCACGCCGTCGATCACGTCGGCCACGTCCTTGAGATACACCGGCGAGCCGTCCTTGTAGCTGATCACGGTGTCGGCATATTCGGCCGCACTGGAAAGCTGATCGTTGGTGCCGATGGAATAGGTTCGCACGGCACCGTTGAGCGTGCCCTTGGCGGCATTGACGTTGGCCTGGGTGAGCGCGCTGCGCACGTCCTCCATGGTCAGTCCCATGTTGCCGAGCCGCGCTGGATTGACCTGCACGCGCACGGCCGGACGCACGTCCCCGGCGATCGACACCAGGCCCACACCGGTTACCTGCGACAGCTTCTGCGCAAGGATGGAATCGGCGTAACGGTTGACATCGCGCAACGGCAGGGCGTCGGACGTCATCTTCAAGGTCATGATCGGCGCATCGGCCGGATTGACGCGGTTGTACACCGGCGGATACGGCAACGAGCCCGGCAATCGCGCCGAGCGCAACGCCGACTGCACGTCCTGTGCGGCCACGTCGATATCGTGATCCATGGAAAAGCTGAGCACGATGGTGGACAACCCGGCCGACGAATCCGAACTCATCATGGTGATGCCGGAAATCTGGCCGAGCTGGCGTTCCAGCGGCGTGGTCACCAGCGTGGCCACGGTTTGCGCGCTGGCGCCGGGATACTTGGTGGTGACCACCAGCGTCGGCGCCGACACGTTGGGCAGCGCCGACACCGGCAACTGGCGATAACCCAGAATACCCAGCAACAGCACCGCTACCATCAACAGGGATGTGGCGATCGGTCGGCGAATGAAGAGTGTCGAGATGCCCACGCGCGGGTTCCTGGATGAAAGGGTGATGTCAACGCTGCCTTGTCGATGAGCCGGCAGTCGGCAAAGGCTCGTCCGGTTACTCGTGTGCCTGCGAACCGGCGCTGGTCGCTGGCGCCGCCTTGGCCTTGTTCGGCGCCGAAGTCGCCGGCACCGGCACTTCGCCCGGCTTGAGCGGCTTGACCTTGCTGCCCGGCTTGAGACGGAACTGGCCTTCGGTCACGACCTTGTCGCCGGCGGCCAGGCCTTTGCTGACCAGCACATGCGTATCGTCGGCATTGCCGCTGACAGTGACCGGCTGCATCTTGACCGTATCGTCTTTCTGCAGGAGGTACACATACTCGCCGTCCGGACCGCGTTCGATGGCCTGCGTGGGCACCACCAGGCCGTTCTCCACCGTGGCCACCTTCATGCGCACGTTGACGAACTGACCCGGCCAGAGTTCCGTGTCCTTGTTCGGGAATTCGGATTTCAGCGTGAACGTGCCGCTGTCCGGATCAATGCGGTTGTCGATGACCTTCAGCTCGCCGTTGGCTGCCAGCACGTGATTGTCGCTCTTGTCCATCGCCTGCACCGGCAGCGGTGCGCCGGCCTGCGCCGCACGCACCTGATCCAGATCCTTGGCCGGCAGCGTGAACAGCACGTTGACCGGATGCACGTGGGTCAGCACCACGATGGCGCTGCCCGTCGTCAACACGTTGCCGGGGTCCACCTGCCGGATGCCGGCCAGGCCGCTGATCGGCGCGCGGATCTTGGTGTACCCCAGCTGCACCCGGGCGTCCTCGACCTGGGCGCGATCGGCAGCCACGGTGGCTTCGAGCTGCTTGACGGTGTTGGCCTGCGTATTGAGATCCTGCTGCGACACGTAGTGCTTCTTGATCAACTCCTTGCTGCGCGCCAGATTGCCCCGCGCCGTGGACAGCTGTGCCTGGTCACTGTGCATGCGCGCCACGCTCTGGTCATAAGTCGCCTGGTAGGTTCGCGGATCGATTTCGGCCAGCACATCGCCCTGCTTGACCTCCTGGCCTTCCTTGAAATTGATGCTGAGCAGACGACCGCCGACCTGCGGTTGCACGGTCACTGTCTTGAGCGCCTGCACGGTGCCGGTAGCGGTCAGGTACATGGGGACGCTTTTCTGCTCAACCGGCACCACGGTCACCGGTACCGGCGCCTGGTCTTCCGCACCGCGGCTGCCATGGCCGGCACCGGGCTTGCCCGAGCCCTGCATGGCCTGAAGGCCCACAATGATGATGATGATCACCACGATGACGATCAGCACGGTTTTCCAACGGGGTTTCCAACGCGGCATGGAAAAGCTCCAAAAAAGATATTGATATTCCGATGACGGCCCGAGTCGCCCCTGGCAACCTCAAAAGACCCATGCAGGACGTGGCACGATCACAAGTCTAGAGCTCTGTAACGCTCGGCAACACTGCCAGTTGACAGGGGTGAAGCATGACTGAAGGCACAGGCGGAACCGTTTGTCTTGTGACGTCACGCCGCAGCTTGCCAACTTTATCCGTATTCTCTTGACAGGCTATACTCGAACGATTAGTGGGTGATTGTCGCCAATGGCGGCATGAACACGTATTCAACGGCTGAGCCGGCAGCTTTCCGGCTGCACTAAGGATACCGGGGTAGATGCAGTGAGTCGTCACATCAGCAAATCCGACAAGAACTTCGTACGCCAGTTTTCCATGGTCATCGGCGCGCTGGCCCTGTTCGCCGTCTGCCTGCTTATCGGCGCCAGCATCATCTACAGCCAGCAGCCGGACATGGAAGCGCCGAGTCCCAACCAGACCGTCAAACAACGTCTGGCCCCGATCGGCGACGTGTACGCCGGCGATACCGGCCGCGCCGCCATGGCCGAGGCCAAAGCCGCCGCCGCCAAGGCGGCTGCGTCCAAAGTCGCGTATGGCGGCACCACCGACGGCAAGACCATCTTCGATCACCTCTGCACCAGCTGCCATACCGCAGGCGTTGCCGGCGCTCCGATTGTGGGCAACAAGAAAGACTGGGCGCCACGCATTGCCGAAGGCATTCCCACCTTGATCGAGCACGCCGTGAACGGCTACACCGGCCCCGACGGCAATCACATGCCGGCCAAAGGCGGCAATCCGGCGCTGACCAAGGAGCAGGTGGCCAACACGGTCAAGTGGATGGTGTCGCAGGCCAAGTGACCTGCCTTGCAACTTGTCCGTAAACAACGACGCCGTTCGTATTGAGCGAACCGAAGTCGAAACACCGGAAATCCGCATTCCATGGCACTTCGACTTCGCGCCTTCGGCGCGACGCCTGTCCTGAGCCTGTCGAAGGGCTCAGTGCGGACGGCCATGCAGGGAACCTCGAAAACCGTGGATCATCGGAGTTTCCTGTGGGAGGGGCCGGTGGCCCCGACGGATCTTGCGGTACATCCTGTCGGGGCCACCGGCCCCGCCCACAAGGGCAACTTCAGGGTGCAACGGTTTTTCGAGACTCGCCGTACGGACAAGCGCTTATTCTGCGGGTCGATCCGATGATGGATCGGATGGTTCGCTCCACAAGGCGGAACGGCTTTCCCGCCATGCCGCGGCGAAGGCTGTCAGGTCCGGAAAGAATGCATTGAAATGCCGCATCAACTCCGCGTCGCGAGTGACCAGCTGCGGCAGTGCATCAGCAAGCGGATTGGGCCGCGACAAACGACTGCCGATGCCTTCCAGTACCCGTCCGATGACTTCCGTCTCGGCGTAGGCCGCGGGCAGGTCGTGTGCTCGCATGTAGGCGACAAACCGCTGCAACGACGGCGGCAACAACGGATCGCGCGCCTGCAATCGATGCCGCAGTCGTATCGAAAAACGTTCCAGCGGCGCCGTCGACCAACGCTCGAAATCACGCGCCAGACAATGGTCGAACCACACATCCAGCATGATCCCGGCGTAGCGTCGCCAAGGTGGCTCGAACAAGCGCCGGGCGGCGCCGACGACCGCATGCGCGTCGGTATAACTGTCCACCGCGCGATGCAGACGAATACCCGCACGCAACCCGACAGGCAACGCCGGACCCGGCTTGCCGCGCACGAAATCGCCGAGGATGCCGCCCACTTCCAGATCGGCATCACCGTCGGCCAGCAGGGTGTGCGCCAGATAGTTCATGGTTGCTCGCGCATTTTGGTTATCATGGCCATCATGAGCGACTCCACATCAGCCAAGGCACCCGACACCTTTCCGGAGGACGGCCTGAACTTTGCCCTCGCCGGTCCCGCCGGTCAATTGGAAGTGAATACCGACGCGCCCGGCGCGGATCATGCCCGTCAGGGTACCGCCGTGATCTGCCACCCGCATCCGCTCGAAGGCGGCACCATGCACAACAAGGTGGTGACGATGCTCGAACGCGCGTTGCGTGAATCGGGATTGGGCACGGTGCGTTTCAATTTTCGCGGGGTCGGCGCCTCGGAAGGTGAATTCGACCACGCGCGCGGCGAAGGCGACGACCTGGCGGCCGTGGTCGAGTGGGTGCGCCGTGTGCAGCCGCACGACGACTTGTGGCTGGCCGGATTTTCGTTCGGCAGTTTCGTCGCATTGAACAACGCCGCGCGCCTCGATGCAGCCGCGCTGATCACGGTGGCGCCGCCGGTGGGCCGCGACGATTACGACTTCGACACGCTCACGTTGCCGACATGCCCGTGGCTGGTCGTGCAGGGCGAAGACGACGAGGTGGTGGAGCCACAGGCCGTGTTCGACTGGATCGACGCGCTGGACAAAAAACCCACCTTGATCCGCATGCCCGAAACCAGTCACTTCTTCCACCGCCGACTGCTGGATCTGCGCGGTGCGGTCAAGAATGCCGTACGTACCTGGCTGCCTGCGGAGCGCCGGCCTTGAGTGACGACACCCCGCGCACCCCTGTCGCGCGATACAGGGACGGGGTGGCGGCGCATCGCTGGGAAAGCGACCCCGCCCAGGTCGAAGCCCTGGAGGCGTTCGACGTCTTGCAGCAAGCCCTGGTGCAGTGGCAGCCACCCCGCAACAGTCTGGTGGATCGCATGCGTTTGCTGCTGGGCACCGAGCGCGCATCCCCCCTTCCACAGGGCTTGTATCTGTGGGGACCGGTCGGACGCGGCAAGACATTCCTGATGGACCTGTTCGTCGCCAGCCTGCCGGCCGGGACGGCTTTGCGACGGCATTTTCACCAGTTCATGGGCGAAGTGCACGACGCGCTCAAATCGCTGGCGCACAAGAGCGACCCGTTGCCCGAAGTCGCCGCCGACATTGCCAGGCGCGCCCGCGTGTTGTGTCTGGACGAGTTCCTGGTCGACGACATCGGCGATGCGATGATTCTGCATGGCCTGTTGCGCGGACTCACCGCCCATGACGTGGTGCTGGTGACCACATCCAACACGCCGCCGGCATCACTGTATCGCGACGGCCTGCAGCGCGCGCGCTTCGAGCCGGCCATCGCCTGGCTGGAAACACACTGCCGCGTGATCGAACTTGCCTCCCGGCACGACTGGCGTTTGCGTGCATTGGAGCAGGCATCGATCTACCAGACGCCGCCCGGTGCCGAGGCCAAGCGCGCGCTCACGCGCATTTTTGCCGATTATGCGCACGGCGAAGTGCACGACGACGACACCCTGCAAATCCACGGTCGCCCCATTGCCGTGCGCAAACACGCCGACAACATTGCCTGGTTCGATTTCGACGCCCTCTGCGAAGGCCCGCGCTCACGCGCCGATTACACCAGGCTGGCCAAACAGTACGCCGCCGTGATCGTGTCCGAAGTACCGATGTTCACACCCGACAACCACGATCCGGCCAAACGCTTCATCCATCTGGTGGACGCCTTCTACGATCGCCACGTCAAACTGGTCCTCTCGGCCGCCGCGCCGATTGTCGAGCTGTATGAAGGCGACCGCTTGCGCGCCGAATTCGCGCGCACCGAGTCGCGGCTGATCGAGATGCAGAGTGCGGATTATCTCGCTCTGCCGCATGGTTGAAGGGGGCAGATGCGGGGCATGTGGTTGGGGGCGCCTGCGGCGGGGCAAGTTCAGAGCTTTTGTCGTGGTTTTGTGGGTTCGGTTTCGCCTGATGGCGAGTTACTCTCTCTCGCTTGCCCGAGAGAGAGTAACCAGAGAGAGGGGCACCCCCGTCCGGCGCTCGCCGGGCTGCGCCCGACGAGTGCGTTCCGTGTTCCGGGGTTTTTCTGACGAGCCATCCTTGGCCCGCAGAAAAATGGCCGGCATCCTGCCGGCCACCCTTCGGGCCTTTTCCTCCACACTCCACCGCCTGCCGAGGGGATGGCAGCGAGTGCCAGCCTTGAAGCTCCATGAAGGCACTTCTCGTAATGCACAAGAACAAGTAACACCTTCCCAGACAGTGAAACCTTGTTGGCTCGCGACAGCGGGTCGCGTGAAACGCGACTGGTCCCCTTCAGACAGCGGCGGACGGGTGGAGGATCAGGCCCGAAGGGGGCTGGCATGGATGCCAGCCTTTTTCCGAGGGCCAAGGATGGCCCTTCGGAAAAACCCCGGAGCCCGGGAGCGCACCCGAAGGGCGCTGTCTGTCGGGGTGGTTTTCTCCTGGTTACTTCTCTTTTCCACAAAAG
>CAZSOU010000113.1:0-7148 GCA_964608595.1 uncultured Rhodanobacteraceae bacterium | reverse complement strand
GCCGACACCGCCATCGCCATCCGCACCGCGGTGATCCACGACGGCCGTCTGCATGTGCAGGCCGGTGCCGGCATCGTCCACGACTCCGATCCGACCGCCGAGTGGGAAGAGACCATGAACAAGGGCCGCGCATTGTTCCGTGCCGTGGCCCAGGCCGCTCGCGGACTCTGACCCCGTCCGTCTACATTGCCGCTGTCATCATCGCGGGAGTCTGCAGGGCAGGGTGCTACGACGGGGAAAGGGCCAGGCGGCGCACGCGGATCACCGACGGGTCGTCGGCATGCTCGACGAGCAGGCGCCGCACGCGGTCTTGCCAAAGTGCGCCGAAACGCCGGGCCTGGTCGGCCTCGGCGACGCCGTTCAGGACGGCACCCATCAGCGGCATCTGTTCCGGATCCGCTGGCACCGTGCGCGGGTCGAACTGCACTTCCACCGTGTCGCCGGTGTCGTTGCGGCGCAGGCGCACGCCGCCGACTTCGCGCACGCCGTAATGCAGCAGTCCGCTGCGTCGGTGGTCGCCGGCGAGGCCGTGAAACCCGTTGGCCGCCGCAGCGCCGGTGATCAATGTCAGTACCTGTCCGATGACGCCGGTCACGCCCTCGTCTTCCGCTTCGGGAAGGTACACGCTGATGCCGCCGCGCTCGGGCAGCTCGTCCGCATACAGCGCACCCAGCGCCGCGCGGGCAGACAACCAGGCGCCGGCGACAGTGGGGCAGGAGTGACCGGCCAGGCGCACCGCGTCGGTGTAATGGTATTCAAGAATGCCGTCGTCGCTGGCCCCCAGCAATTGCGCCAGACGATCGTGCAGGCGCAACGTTGAAACCTGATCGAAAAAAGCGGCAAGCGCCATCTCAGGACACCACCATGAAATCGATCACGATGGCGCCGGGCTCACGTTGACGGTAGGCCATGTCGATGGTTTCGCCGTAGCGCTGGCGGATCTGATCCAGCAGCGGCAACGGGTCATGGTCGTTGACGAAGCGCATGGCTTCGCCCGGCTGCAACGCGTCCAGCGCACCGAAAATGGCCGAATGGCGGAAACGGTGCGCGATGGCGCGGGCGTCGAAGGGATAGGCTTTGTAGTCGATGTCGTCGGAAGCGGTGTTCATGGCGTGCCTCGTTGTGGCGGAAAGTATTGCCAGAATGCGCGCGCCGGACGTCACCGGCATTGACTTGAGTCAGGCGTGTGCGACCGTCTCGGCCGAATTCGCGACCGACGTCGCGGTGCCAGGTGGCCCTGCCATGCGACGTGGCACCATCCGCCGGACGCATCTCCCGCGCGACCACCGCACAGCCCGACGAAATGGCGATCGCGCACGAGATGCGCCCCGCAGTGAGGTCATGAACCTTTGTGCAGGAATGCTTTGCGCGAAGCGGGATCTTCATCGGCGATGGCGGCGACCCGCTTGTAGAACGTTGCCCAGTCGCCGCCGCACTTCTTGAACAGGGCGGCGAAGGCGTCGACGTACTGGTCGTAGAGGCCGAAAGGAAGCAGTTTGGCGTTGTTGATAGGCGTGTCGATCCAGTGCTTGTAGTCGTCGTGTCCGTGCCAGCGCGTGGCGCGAAGACGACGATATTGCTGGCGCAGATGCGCGAATGCGGCCTGTTTGCGCTGGCGTTTTTCGGCGTCCGACAAGGCGCTGGCATACACCGATTTCAACCTGTTTCGCGTGTCCAGTACCAGTTGCGTGAACTCGCGTTGGCGACGTGCTTTCGACGGGTCCGGCGGCGGCAGGTGGCGCGCCCGATGCCATTGGCGCAGGCCTTCCCGCTGCACGAAGGTGGCGAATGATTCGTTGAACGCGGTGTCGCCTTTCACATACAGCTTCTGGTGCGCCAGTTCATGGAAGATGGTGCCGATGAGCTCGTCGGTGCTCCAGCGATTCATGCTGCTCAGTACCGGATCGGCGAAATGGCCGAGCGTGGAGTAGGCCGGTACGCCGCCGATGTACACATCGTCGCCCTGCTTGCGCAGTTTCGCCGCCATGGCCTTGGCGCGATCAAGGTGGTAGAAACCCTGGTAGGCCACGCAACCGGCGATGGGAAAGCAGTGCTTGACGGGCTCGAGCGACAGTTCCGGCGTGGCGAACACGTTGTACATCACGAATGGGCGATCGATGTCGGCGTACAACGTGTAGCTTTTGTTGCGCGGCAGCTCGAGCACGTCGGAGGCGAACTTTCGTGCCCGCAGGGCTTTTTGCAGGCGTTGTCGCAGACTTGCGGAAGTGTCCGGGCTGGCGATGACGTCGTGAATCGGTTCGCGCGCCATCAATACGTGTGCCTCGCCAACGGCCAGGTGCGAGTAGTAGCGCAGCGTCGAGCAGCCGCTCAAAACGACGGCTCCGATGGCCGCGACGAGGGCCATGAGGAGCAATATCCAGCGCCACGAGCGGGTGCGTTTTCGGCGAGGGTCACGGAAGGTCATGGTGACAGTGTGCCGTGAAATCGGCGTCGATGGTTCGAGTGGTTTTCAGGGCGGCGTTCATCTCGAGCGTAGCGCCCCCGGCAAGTGTCATGGCGGACCTTATGACTTTTCGTTGGCTTGAGTCACTTGCCGCTGCTCGCCACAATGGCGGCTCCGGACTTGGAATCATGTGCCGTCATGCTCCTGATGATCGACAACTACGACAGTTTCACGTTCAACCTGGTTCAGTATCTGGGTGAACTGGGACAGGATGTGCGCGTGGTGCGCAACGACGCGCTGGACGTGGCCGGCATTCGCGCGCTCAACCCCGCGTCCATCGTGATCTCGCCGGGGCCGGGTACGCCGGATGATGCCGGTGTGTCGCTGCAGGTGTTGCGCGAGTTGGGTGCGGATATTCCGATCCTGGGCGTGTGTCTGGGCCATCAGGCCATCGGCCAGGTGTTTGGCGGCAAGGTCGTGCGTGCCGAATCCATCATGCACGGCAAGACGTCGCCGGTGCACCACCGCGGACAAGGGGTTTTCAAGGGGCTTCCCGACCCGCTGGAAGCCACGCGCTACCATTCGCTGGTCGTGGACAAGACCACCGTGCCAGAGTGTCTGGAAGTGACGGCCTGGACGGAAAATGCCGATGGCACGCTGGACGAAATCATGGGTTTGCGCCATCGCACCCTGCCCATCGAGGGTGTGCAGTTTCACCCCGAATCCATCCTCACGCATCAGGGTCATGATCTGTTGCGCAACTTTCTTGCCGATGCGTTGCCTCGGGCGGCGTGAATTTTCACCAGGAGCCGGTCATGCCCATCACGCCTCGCGAAGCACTCCAGCGCACCATCGAGCATCGTGAAATCTTTCATGACGAGATGGTCGAGCTGATGCAGCAGATCATGCACGGCGACGTCAGCCCGTTGATGACGGCGGCCATCATCACCGGGCTGCGGGTCAAGAAGGAGACCATCGGCGAGATCACCGGCGCGGCGCGCGTGATGCGCCGGTTGTCGAACAAGGTGAATGTCCCCGATGTCGGACATTTCGTCGACATTGTCGGCACCGGCGGCGACGGTGCGTCCAGCTTCAATATTTCCACCACGGCGATGTTCGTGGCCGCGGCCGCCGGTGCGCGCGTCGCCAAGCACGGCGGACGCAGCGTGTCGTCCAAGTCGGGCAGCGCCGATCTGCTCGAAGCGCTGGGCGCGGCCATCGACCTCGGCCCGGAGCAGGTGGCGGCCTGTCTGGCGGAAACCGGCATCGGCTTCATGTACGCACCCAACCATCACCCGGCGATGAAAGTGGTGGCGCCGGTACGCAAGGAAATGGGCGTGCGCACCTTGTTCAACATTCTCGGTCCGCTGACCAATCCGGCTGGCGCGCCGAATATCCTGATGGGCGTGTTCCATGAAGACCTGGTCGGCATCCAGGTGCGCGTGCTCGAGCGCCTCGGGGCGCGTCATGCGCTCGTGGTGTACGGCCGCGACGGACTGGATGAAGTGTCACTGGGCGGCGTGACGCGGGTGGGTGAATTGCGTGACGGCAAGATCCGGGAGTACCAGATCGAGCCGGAGGATTTCGGTCTGTCCATGGCATCGAGTCGCAATCTGCGTGTCGAAAGCGCGGTCGAATCGAAAGACATGGTGCTGCAGGTGCTCGGCGGCAAGTCCGGTGTCGCGCGCGACATCGTGGCGTTGAATGCAGGCGCCGCGCTGTATGCGGCGGATGTGGCCGATTCCATCGCTGACGGCATTCGACGTGCCGGTGAAGCGATCGACAGTGGTGCCGCCGAACGGCGCATGCACGCCTTCGTGGCAGCAACAAAGCGTTTGGCCGCCTCTGCCGCAACCGTTGGTGCAGCCGGCAGCGACTGCCGCTAAGCTTGCGTCATGCACGTCCCGTCCCGATCAGGCTTTCAACGCCATGGCTGACATCCTGCAACGCATCCTGACACGCAAAAGCGAAGAGGTCGCCCAGCGCAGCGCGCGCGTGCCTCTGGCCGATTTGATGGCACGTTGTGCCGATCTCGGCGCCACTCGCGGATTCGCTGCGGCCATCGACGCGCGCATCGAGCGTGACGAGCCGGCGGTGATTGCCGAAATCAAGAAGGCCAGCCCCAGCAAAGGCGTGATTCGACCACAGCTTGATCCGGCGTTCGTGGCGCGCAGTTACGCCAAAGGCGGCGCGACGTGCTTGTCGGTCCTGACCGACGCGGAATTCTTCCAGGGCAGCCCGGACTATCTGCGCCTCGCTCGCGATGCCTGCAAACTGCCGGTGCTGCGCAAGGATTTCATCATCGATGCCTATCAGGTGTACGAAGCGCGCCAGATGGGTGCCGACTGCATCCTGCTGATCGTCGCGGCGATGGAAGACGGCCCGCTGCTGGACATGACGATGCTGGCCGCCGAACTCGACATGGACGTGCTGGTGGAAGTGCATGACGCGGAGGAGCTCGAGCGCGCGCTGGCATTGCCGGCGCCGCTGATCGGCATCAACAACCGCAATCTGCGAACCTTCGATACCAACCTCGATACATCAGCCGACCTGCGCGATATCGTGCCTTACGACCGCACACTGGTCACCGAAAGCGGCATTCGCACAGCCGAAGATGTCGTGCGCATGCGCGAAGCCGGCATCGACGCCTTCCTGGTCGGAGAGATATTCATGCGTGCCGAAGATCCGGGTGTCGAGTTGAAACGACTGTTTTTCAGCTGAGCGTCATGGAAATGCAGCAACAGGGGATTCCCGGCGCGTCCGGGCCGGCGGTTGGTGTGCGCACGGTATTGTTCGATTTTGACGGCGTGATATTGCGCGGTGACGCTTTTGCCGAGTTCGTGCGTGCGCGCTTTCGTGGCGCGCGTTGGCGATGGGTGCTTGCGTTGCTGTTGATCTTGCCGTTGTTGCCGGCATGGCCGTTCACGCGCCGCCGTATCACGAAAACCTGCGTGTTCGTTGCGCTGGCCGGGTTGTCCGAAGGTCGTTACCGTGCGGCAGCGCAGACGTTTGGTGGTGAACTGGCTCGCCAGCCACGGCGTTTCCATCGTGAGGCGCTTTCGTGCCTGCGTACGCATCTGGCCAATGGCGATACGGTGATGGTGGTCACCGGGTGCGAAGAAACCCTCGTGCGCAGCATTTTCGAGGCATTGGGTTTGCCCGGCTTGCCGATCGTGGCCTCGCGGCTGGCGCCTGGTCGTCTGGGCATGCGCGTGGTACTGCACAACATCGGCCGGCGCAAGGTGGAGTCGCTGGCCACGGCCGGCGTCCTGCCCGCCTGGGATGTGGCTTATGGCGATTCCGTACATGATCTGCCGATGTTGCGTGAAGCGCGCGAGGCGGTTCTGGTCAATGCGACACCGGCGTGGTGCAAGCGTGTCGAGCAGCTGCTGGGACGCACGGTGACGCGCGCATACTGGTATTGATGTCCGGCGACGCTCTGATCCATTCCCCGCTGGCGGCATCCTGTCATTCAAAATCAAAAGGTCGGGGGCCGTCCACGTGGATTTGATCAAAGAGCCCGTGTGCGCGTGCCGGCGTCGGGATGATCCATCAGAACCCGAAGGGCGGACCCTGGCTGTCGCCGCGGAATCGGGCCACGCAAACCTTCATTTTTCCGAGTCCCGAGTCCCGACGAATCAACGCGTGCCGCGTACCACGATGGTCTTGCCCGACACGTCGATCATGCCCTGATCCTCCAGCTGCTTGAGCACGCGTCCGACCATCTCGCGCGAGCAACCGACGATGCGGCTGACTTCCTGGCGCGAAATGCGGATCTGCGTGCCGTCGGGATGGGTCATGGCGTCCGGCTCGTCGCACAGGTCGAGCAACGTGCGCGAGACACGGTTGGTGACGTCCATGAACGCCATGCGGCTGACCTGGCGCGATGTGCGCAGGAGTCGGTTGGTGAGCTGGAAGCCGATGGAAAACAGCAGCTTCGGACATTCGTCGTGCAGCCCCGACTCGAACAGGTTGAACAGCCGGTCGTAGCTGATTTCGGCCATCTCGCAGGCGGTGCGGGTGCGCACCAGTGACTCGCGCTGCGACTGTTCCACGAACAGGCCCATTTCGCCGATGAACTGGCCGCGATTGATGTAGGCCAGGATCAGCTCCCGCCCGTTCTCGTCTTCCGTGCAAACCGACACCGAACCTTCGATCACGTAATAAAGCGTGTTCGCCGGGTCGCCGGGACGGATGATGGCGGTCTTGCTGGGGTAGCGCCGACGGTGGCACATGCCCAGAAAGCGCTCCATGGAAACGGGGTCGGGCGCCAGTGCGGCGGGCGCTTTGTGACGTTCGAAAACTTGTTGCAACAGATACTTGAGCTCTGCCACGGTATTCCCCAATACAACTGCGATGACGCCGCGCAACGATCCAAATGCGGCTGTGAAGTGACTATCGCGGCATCCCTCGCCCGCGCCCATACTACACAATATAATCACGTTTGCATCCCGAGGGCGGGTTCAAATCACTTCGGGCATGCCGCATAATCCACATTTTGATGACCCGGTCGTCTGACCGGCTGCAAGGGTCGCGGGCTCCGAACGCCGAGCACCGTGTTGTTTTACGTGCGGGGATCCTTGTTGCTGACCCGCCGCCGTGTACGCCGCGCAAGCGGCCGAGAGGGCAGCATTGGCCAAGCCGAAATCCATTCCACCAAAACCGCTGCCGCGGTTGCGTCTGCAAGGGTTCAACAACCTCACCAAGGCGTTGAGCTTCAACATCTACGACATCTGCTACGCGG
>CAZSOU010000112.1:0-7714 GCA_964608595.1 uncultured Rhodanobacteraceae bacterium | reverse complement strand
GACGCCTTCGGGATTTTCCACGGCGACGATCTCCAGCACGTCCTCGAGCGTCAACGGCTCGAAATACAGGCGGTCGGAGGTGTCATAGTCGGTGGACACGGTTTCCGGGTTGCAATTGACCATGATGGTTTCGTAACCATCACGGCGCAGCGCCAACGACGCATGCACGCAGCAATAATCGAATTCGATGCCCTGGCCGATGCGATTGGGACCGCCGCCGAGCACCATGATCTTCCTGCGATCGCTCGGGTCGGCCTCGCATTCTTCCTCGTAGCTGGAATACATGTAGGCCGTCGACGTGGCAAATTCGGCCGCACACGAATCCACGCGCTTGTAGACCGGACGCAGCCCCATCGTATGACGCAAATGGCGCACGCCGGCCTCGTCGGTACCCAGCACCTGCGCCAGACGCTTGTCGCTGAAACCCATGCGTTTGAGATCGCGCAAACGTGGCTCGTCGAGTGCGGCGATGCCCCTCTCGGCGACCTCCGCCTCGGCCGCGACGATGTCCTCGATGGCGGCGAGAAACCACGGGTCGATCTGCGTGTGGTCGAACACCTCATCCAGCGTCATGCCGGCGCGGAATGCATCGCCCACGTAAAAAATGCGCTCGGGACCAGGTTCGCGCAGCTCGCGCCTGAGCGAAGCGAGGTCATCGGCACTGCGCAAATCGAGGCCGGTCGGATCCAGCCCGCACTTGCCCGTTTCCAGACCCCGCAGGGCCTTCTGGAACGATTCGCTGAAGGTGCGCCCGATGGCCATCACCTCACCCACCGAATGCATCTGCGTGCCCAGACGCGAGCTGGCCGACGGAAACTTCTCGAAGGCGAAGCGCGGGATCTTGGTGACCACGTAGTCAATGGTCGGTTCGAACGAGGCCGGCGTGCGGCCGCCGGTGATGTCGTTGTCGAGCTCGTCCAGCGTGTAGCCCACGGCCAGTTTGGCCGCGATCTTGGCGATCGGGAAACCGGTGGCCTTGGAGGCCAGTGCCGAGGATCGCGACACGCGCGGGTTCATTTCGATGACCACCATGCGGCCGGTTTTCGGATCCATGCCGAACTGCACATTGGAGCCACCGGTGTCCACACCGATCTTGCGCAGCACCGCCAGCGACGCATCGCGCATGACCTGGTATTCCTTGTCGGTCAGCGTCAGCGCCGGCGCCACGGTAATCGAGTCGCCCGTATGCACGCCCATCGGGTCGATGTTCTCGATGGCACAAATGATGATGCAGTTGTCCGCCTTGTCGCGGACCACCTCCATCTCGTATTCCTTCCAGCCCAGCAGCGATTCGTCGATCAGCACCGAATGCACGGGCGACAGCTCCAGCCCGCGCTTGACGATGGTCTCGTACTCCTCGATGTTGTAGGCGATGCCGCCGCCGGAGCCGCCCAGCGTGAACGAGGGCCGCACGATGGCCGGGAAGCCCAGCTTCTTCTGCGCCTCGATGGCCTGCTCCCAGCTTTCGACCAGCTCCGCGCGCGGGCTTTCCAGGCCGATCTCGTCCATCGCCTCGCGGAACAGCTCGCGATCCTCGGCGGTGCGGATGGCCTCGCGCGAGGCGCCGATCAGCTCGACGCCGTGTTTTTCCAGCACGCCGTGGTCGGCCAGCGCCAGCGCACAGTTCAGCGCCGTCTGCCCGCCCATCGTCGGCAGCACCGCATCCGGCTTCTCCTTGGCGATGATGCGCTCCACCGTCTGCCAGTTGATCGGCTCGATGTAGACCGCATCGGCGGTCTCCGGATCGGTCATGATCGTGGCCGGATTGGAGTTCACGAGAATGACACGAAAACCTTCTTCTTTCAGTGCCTTGCACGCTTGTGCTCCAGAATAATCGAACTCGCAGGCCTGCCCGATGACAATGGGCCCGGCGCCGATGATGAGGATGCTTTTGAGGTCGGTACGTTTGGGCATTACAGGTACTCCTCGCAAGGCTCGGAAACAAAGAGAGAAAGGGGCCGGGACCCGGGGCTTGAGCCGAGGGCGATGGATGCGAAGCAGGCATGGTCACGCGGCGTCGGCGAAGTCAGACCGTGGCGCGGGTCCTCAGGGCAGTCAGCGATGCGCCGATTGATCTTCTTGACCCGAGACATCGACAGTCTGCAAACCTGCGGCTCCGGGTAATGCGGCGCGCTCATGCAGCGTCTCCCGGTTTCGGCGCTTCCGGGCCCCGCATCAACGCAACAAAGCGGTCGAACAAGTAAATGATGTCATGCGGCCCCGGCGACGCTTCCGGATGTCCCTGAAAGCAGAACGCCGGTCGATCGGTGAGCGCGAACCCCTGCAGGCTGCCATCGAACAGGGATTTGTGCGTCACCCGCACGTTCGCGGGCAGCGTGTCGGGGTCGACGGAAAAACCGTGGTTCTGGCTGGTGATCAACACGCGGCCGTCATCCATGTCCTTCACGGGATGATTGGCGCCGTGATGGCCGAATTTCATCTTGATCGTTTTCGCACCCAATGCCAGCGCCATGAGCTGGTGACCAAGGCAGATGCCGAACAACGGGATGCGCGCCTCGAGAAAGCTGCCGGCGGCCTCGATCGCGTAACGGCTCGCTGCCGGGTCGCCGGGGCCGTTGGAAAGGAATACGCCATCCGGCTTCATGGCAAGTACTTCGTCGGCCGGTGTTTCGGCCGGCACCAGATGGACGTCGCAACCACGGTCGGCCAACAGTCTCAGGATGTTGTGCTTGACGCCGAAATCGAAGGCCACCACCTTGAAACGCGGTTCGGCATGGCCGAATTCGTTGCGCATCAAGTCCCAAGTACCCTCGCGCCAGTCCGTTGCCTTGTCGACACTGGCTTCACGCGCAAGGTCGGCGCCATCGAGGCCCGGAAAGTCCCTGGCCTTCTCGAGCGCCGCATCGGCATTCACCGATTCACCGGCCATGATGCAACCTCTCAGCGCACCCTTGTTGCGCAGGATGCGCGTCAGGCGGCGGGTGTCGATACCGGCAATCGCCACGACGTTGTGGCGGCTCAGATAATCGGGAAGCGACTCGGTGCTGCGCCAGTTGGAAGCGCGTCGCGGCACATCGCGCACGATCAAGCCGGCGGCCTGGACCCTGGGCGATTCGACATCGACGTCGTTGCAACCCGTGTTGCCGATATGCGGACAAGTCAGGGTGACCAGCTGCTGCATGTAGGAAGGATCGGTGAGAATTTCCTGATATCCGGTCATGGCGGTGTTGAACACCACCTCACCGACTGTCTCACCCGGGACGCCAACCGAATGGCCACGAAAAACGCTGCCATCTTCAAGAACTAGCAGAGCTGGAATCATCTGGACCGCCTCGCAGGTGCGACAAGACCCGCAGAGGCCTGCAGGGCCTGAGCGGGTTTGTAAAAAGGGAAACCGGGCGGGTCGCTATATTATGTGACAACCCCCCGGCTGTCCACTTGAACTTGCACGGATCGCTTCACATCCTCCGCCGACGCAAAGCACTACAATAAGCCCGTCTCTCACCATTGCTCGTCGGCATGCCAACCGCTCTTCTCGATCCTGCCCAATTCAACCGCCCGGACACACGCGTGTTCGATCAACCGTTTTCGTTCATGATCGCGCACGGCATGTTGCCCGACAGCCGGCGACAGGAGCTCGAGCGTGATTTTCCTCGCTACAACGAGGCGGGCTTTTTTCCCTACGACGAAGACGAGTGCGGCCCGTCGGTACGTACCCTGGTCGAACAACTGACCGGGGACGAATGCGCCGACGCCATCGGGAAGCACTTGGGCATCGACAACCTGGACAGTTATCCGACCCTGGTCACGCTGTGCCGCTCGCTGAACCGTCGCCACGGCACCATCCATACCGACAGCAAGTCCAAGGTCGCCACGGCACTCATGTATCTCAATGCCAACTGGCCCGACACCAGCGACGGCTGTCTGCGCTTTCTGCGCAACATCGACGACATCGACGCATTGGTGACACCCGAGGTCAAGCCGCTGTACGGCGAATTCGTTGCCTTCAAGCGCGCCGACAATTCGTTCCACGGCCATCTGCCCTATGAGGGCGAACGCCGCGTGATCCAGGTGGCCTGGCTGGTCGACGAGGAAGCGAAACTGCGCAAGACGCAACGCGGCCGCTTCTCGCGACTGTTCAAGAAACTGACCGGCGGACTGGATCGCAAGATCGGCGCCAAGCGCGATCGCAACGCCTCGCATCGCTGACCACCAGCCTCTGCAAGGATGATGTCGTCGTTGCCGGCGCGTACGCGCATGCGCGTCTCGTGCTCGATGGCGGCTCCATCGGAGCCATGCGGTGGTCGCGTACCAGATGCGCTCCTACCGTTTGGTTGCGCGTTCATCGAGGACTTCATCGATGCCGTAATGGCCCGGAGCACGACCGGCCAGCCAGGCGGCCGCGGCCAACGCGCCGCGCGCGAAGATGGCCCGGTCGGTCGCACGGTGGGTCAATTCGATGCGTTCGCCGCGCGTGGCCAGCATCGCGGTGTGCTCGCCGACGATGTCGCCGCCGCGCACCACGGCATAGCCGATGCTGCCACTGGTGCGCTCACCGGTATGACCATGACGCTCGTAAACGGCGTTTTCATCGACGTCGACATGCCGCGCCGTCGCGGCTGCTTTCCCCAACGACAGGGCCGTACCCGAAGGTGCGTCCTGCTTGCGGCCATGATGGGCTTCGATGATTTCCAGATCCCAATCGGGCAGTACGGCAGCGGCGTCGCGCAATAGTCGTGTCAGCACCGCAACGCCCAGGCTGAAGTTGGACGCGCGCAGAATGGGGATGCGCTTGCCGGCATCGAGCAGGTGCCGTTGCAGGTCGTCGTCCAGTCCGGTGGTGCCGGTCACCAATGCGACGCCGTGGGCTTCACAATGTGCCAAGGCCCCCGCCAGACCGTCCGGTGAACTGAAATCGATGACCACATCCAACGCGTTCGAACCGTCCCAACCGGCGACGTAACGGGGGGTCTCCGGCGTGCTCGGCGTATGCAACGGGTGACCCAGCAACTCCGCGTCGGCGCCAATCACGGCCTTTTCGAGCACGAAACGCCGGTCGCCGCGCAACAGCGCAACCAATTCACGACCCATGCGGCCGGAAGCGCCATTGATGGCCAATCGTACTTGTGACATGTCAGTCGAACCGTCGGAAAAACCGCCATGCTACCGCGCCGTGCGCACGCTTGCAGTGACCTGTTCGAAACAACGGGTCAGGCCGTTTTGCGCGAGAAGAACTTCTTCACGCCGTCTTTCCAGTTGGTTTCGCTCGGCGAATGCATTTCGGCGGCCTTCTCGCCCTCGAAAGTGGCCTCGAAGGCTTCCAGCATTTCGCGCTGTTCGGCGCTCAAATGCACCGGCGTTTCGACCGTGACACGACAGATCAGATCGCCGGCATGGCCGCCGCGCACCGGTTTGACGCCACGACCGCGCAAACGGAAGGTCTGCCCGGTCTGGGTTTCCGGCGGCACGTGAACATCCACTTCACCCTCCAGCGTCGGCACCCTGAGCGTGGCGCCCAGCGCCGCCTGGGCAAAGCGGATGGGCACTTCGCAATGCAAGTCGCGGCCATCACGCTGAAACACTTCGTGCGCGCGCACGTGCACTTCCACGTACAGGTCGCCATCCTGACCACCTGCGGGCGCGGCTTCGCCCTGCCCGGTCAAGCGGATGCGGTCGCCATTGTCCACGCCGGCGGGAATATTGACCGACAAGGTGCGCTTGTTTTCGACACGCCCTTCGCCACGACAGTTTTTGCACGGCTTTTCGACCTTCTGACCGGACCCGCCACAGTGCGGACACGTCTGCTGGATCGAAAAAATCCCGTTCTGCATGCGTACACGACCGACGCCGGCGCACGTCGAACAGGTGACGGTGTTGCCGTCTTCCGAACCGGTGCCCTTGCATTCCTCGCACGTCACCAAGGTCGGAATATCGATGTCGCGGGTGACACCGAACACCGCTTCCTCGAGGTCGATTTCCAGGATGTAGCGCAGGTCCGCGCCACGCTGCATGCGCGCGCCGCGCCCACCGCCGAAGATGTCGCCGAAGATGTCGCCGAAAATATCGCCCATGTCGCCGAAACCGGCGCCGCCACCACCGCCCATGCCGCCTTCGAACGCGGCATGGCCATATTGGTCGTACATGGAACGCTTCTGCGGATTGGAAAGAACGTCGTAGGCTTCCTTGGCCTCCTTGAAACGCTCCAGAGCTTCCGGATCATCCGGGCAGCGGTCCGGGTGGCACTTCATCGCCACGCGCCGAAAGGACTTTTTCAGCTCGATTTCGGTGACGGTGCGGGAAACCCCCAGCACCTCGTAATAATCCCGCTTGCTCATTCGGAAACAACCTGTTCGAGGCGACGGTCGGGAATCAACCACAGCACCGCCACCAATGCATAAATCACACAAGACACTATGGGCTCGAAAAACGCCAACACAATGCCGGCCAGATACGCCAGCGGCGAAACGACGGTTTTCCAGTCCCCATGCAACGCCTTGGCCAGCGTACTTTCCCTGCCACCGTTGGCCAGGATCAACGTGCGCGTCAACGGTATCCACGCCAAAGCCGCAAGCAACAGAACCATGCCGTACAAGGCGGTTGGCGCCGCCGATGGTACCGGATGCGCTTCATTCAACCAACGCGTCGCAAAGGGCAGCAACGACAACCAGAACAACACGAACAGATTTGCCCACAACACTTTGCCGTTGACGTGATCGACACGTTGCAGCATGTGATGGTGGTTGTTCCAGTAAATGCCGACATACGCGAAACTGAGCACGTAACTGAGAAACACCGGAACATCCGACGCCAGAGCCTCCCAACCGGCACCTTCCGGCGTTTTGAGCTCCAGCACCATGATGGTGATGATCACCGCGATGACACCGTCGGTAAATGCCTCCAGCCGCCCCTTGTCCATGCCCGGCAAGCCTCTCATCGCATCAAACCGCATAGCCGAAAGGGGAGCTGCGCGTTATCCACGCGGCTCCCCTTTCGAGAGTTGTCCGGCCAACGAGTGATGTCACCGGACACACGCATCATCACTGTTTGTCGTCATCCTTGACTTCAGTGAACTCGGCGTCCACCACGTCGTCGGGCTGCGCCGATCCGCCGGGCGCTTCCTGGCCGGCGCTGTCCGGACCCGGTTGCGCACCACCCTGTTGAGCGGCGGCAAACAGAGCCTGGGCGGCCTGTTCCAGTTTCTGCGTCTTGGACTCGATCGCGGACTTGTCGTCGCCGTCCTTGACCTTCTTGAGCTCGGCCAGCGCTTCCTCGATACCGCCGATGGCCGAGCCGGCCTTGTCACCGTGCTCCTTCATCGCCGTTTCGGTGGCGTGGATCAGCTGGTCGGCCTTGTTGCGCACCTCGACCAGTTCCTGGAACTTCTTGTCTTCCTCGCGGTGCGTTTCGGCATCGGCGACCATGCGCTCGATTTCCTCGTCGGACAGGCCGGAACCGGCCTTGACCTCGACCTTCTGCTCCTTGCCGGTGTCCTTGTCCTTGGCGCTGACATGCAGGATGCCGTTGGCGTCGATGTCGAAGCTGACCTCGATCTGCGGCGTGCCGCGCGGCGCGGCGCGGATGCCGGCCAGGTCGAACTTGGCCAGCGACTTGTTGTACTGGGCCTGCTCGCGCTCGCCCTGCAGCACGTGCACGGTTACGGCGGTCTGATTGTTCTCGGCGGTGGAGAACACCTGCGAAGCCTTGGTCGGAATGGTGGTGTTCTTCTCGATCAGCTTGGTGAACACGCCACCCA
>CAZSOU010000111.1:0-7736 GCA_964608595.1 uncultured Rhodanobacteraceae bacterium | reverse complement strand
TCGGGGCTCTTGTCGCGGCCACCGGCCGCTCCCACAATGTGGTTTGCCCGGGCATTCTCGGGGCTCTTGTCGCGGCCACCGGCCGCTCCCACAATGTGGTTTGTCCGGGCATTCTCGGGGCTCTTGTCGCGGCCACCGGCCGCTCCCACAAGAACACCGCGGATTTCCGAGCAAGCCACTTGTGGGAGCGGCCGGTGGCCGCGACAGCCCCAAACACCCATCAATCGGCATCACCCCCGGACTCGCCTGGCGCGGTCCAGCGCTTCAGCCACGAGTTGACGGTGTGGTGCCACATCACGCTGTTGTGCGGTTTGAGCACCCAGTGGTTCTCGTCCGGGAACGTCAGGAATTCACTGGGGATGCCGCGACGCTGCAGGGCCGTGAATGCACTCAAACCCTGCGTGATGGGGATGCGGAAATCGTGCCCGGAGTGCACCACCAGCATCGGTACGCGCCAGTTCTTCACGTGATCGAGTGGATTGTATTTTTCGTAATTGGCCGGCACTTTGTACTGCGGCCCGCCGAACTCGTGCTCCATGAACCACAGCTCTTCGGTGGCGTAATACATCGTGCGCGTGTCGAACACGCCGTCATGATCGACGAAGCACTTGAACGGCTTGTTCCAGTTGCCGGCCATCCAGTACACCATGTAGCCGCCGTAGCTGGCACCCAGGGCGCAGGCGCGATCGCCATCCAGCCAGTCGTACTTGTCCAGCGCGTATTTCCAGCCTTTTTTGAGGTCGGTCAGCGGCGTGCTGCCCCAATGGCCGGAAATGGCGTCGGTGAATTTCTGCCCGAAGCCGACCGAGCCGTGGAAATTCACGGTCACCACGGCAAACCCCTGCCCGGCATAGGTCTGCGGGTTCCAGCGGTAGCTCCAGCTGTTGCTCATGGCGCCCTGCGGGCCGCCATGAATGATGAAGGCCACCGGATATTTTTCGTCGTTGTCGAAATTGGCCGGCGTGACCACGTAGCCGTACACGCGCTGATCATCGGCGCCATCGAAGTGGAAATACCGCACATTGCCCATTTGCGTCTTCGCCAAGGCCGCGTCGTTGAAATGGGTCACGCGATGAAAATCGCCGCCGTCGGGCTTCATCGCGTACAGCGCCACCGGATGGTTGAGGTCGTTGCGCGCCACCACCGTGCGTGTGCGCGACAAGGCGTAGCCGGTCACCGTGCCGTCCTTGACCAGCTTGCGCACGTCGCCATCGTCGGTATCGACCGCGAACAACGGGTTCTGCATGTGGTCGGGCGCGGTGACGTAAAGCGTCTTGCCGTCGGCGGAAATCTTCATGTCGCCCGGCGAGCGGTCCCAGTCCTTGTCCAGTTCGACCGACTCGCCGCTCGCCAGATCCATTTTCATGATGCGGAACCGGTCCGACTCGAATCCTGGCACCGATTGCGCCAGGTAATAAAGCGACCGGCCATCGGGCGACGGCACCGGCCAGCCGTCCCACGCCTGATTCGACGCGGTCAGGTTGCGCGGCGCGCTCGAGGCATCGATCGGCGCCTGATAGACGTCGAAATTGGTCGACCACGCCTCGTCATGACTGCCCAGGCGCGCATCGAAATAAATCGTGCGGCCATCGGGCGAGAACGCATATTCGGACGCACCGCCGAACGGCTTGGACGGAATGTCGCCGTCGACGCCCTTGCTCACCCACACCGGCTGACCGTTGCCGCGCAAATTGCCCACGAAAAGCTGCGAGCGGCGCCCGTCGGCCCAGGTATCCCAATGGCGCACGAACAGTTGCTTGTACAAATGCCCGGTGGACTTGTCAGCCTCGTTCGCCGCGAGCTGTTTGCCGGTGCAGGCCAGATCCGGGCAATGCGTGAACACGTCGATCGACGCCGCGAAATGCATGCCGTCCGGCGACAATTTGAAGTTGTTGATACCCACCGGATAATGCGTCACCTGCACCGCCGTGCCGCCCGCCGCCGGCATCGACCACAACTGATTGCTGCCCGAGCGCGAGCTCAGGAAATACACCGTCGACCCGTCACGCGACCAGCGCGGGCTGGACGCCTTGTCCACCAGCTTCACCGGCTTGGCGTCGGCCTGCGACACATCCAGCTCGTAAATCGCCGTGACACCCTTGTTCGCCTTGTAATCGGTACGCCGCACGGTAAACAGCACGTGCGAGCCATCCGGCGAAAGCTGCGGGCTGCCCAGACGCTTGAGCATGACCAGGTCATGCACGTTGAACGGATGCGCATCGGTCGCCCCCGCAGCAACGGCAGGCCCCGCCGCCAGAGCCAGTACGCAAGCGGCAAACAAAGGTTTCATCGACATGATCTTCCCCAACGTGATCGGCAAATGCTTGCGAAAGTAAGCCGAGTCTGACGCGGACGCAAGGGTTGCGCTGCCAGACAAATCATCAATCGCCTGCAACCACGGCATGGTAATCACGATGTGCAGCCATCGATGACTCGCGATTCGACTGGAATGAAAAAACCTCTCCCCATTGCATTCGGTACGTGCAATCCCGACCCCCGGTCTGCAACAATGGCTCCAGGGATACTCGGAGGTACGGTCATGCACGACGCCCGAAACATCGATGCATCCACGCGCAAGGCATTGGACGTGTTTGTCACGCGTCTGTCCGCCCGATTTCCCCTGCACGAAGCGATCCTGTTCGGAAGTCGCGCGCGCGGCGACGCCCGCCCCGACAGCGACGCCGACGTCGCCGTCGTCTTGAACGGCGCGCCCGCCGATTTTCTGGACACCAAACTGGCCATGGCCGACATCGCGTTCGACACCATGCTCGATACCGGCACGCGCATTCAGCCGTTGCCCGTCTGGACCGACCAATGGCGTCAGCCCGGCACCTGGATGAATCCGGAGCTGCTGCATGAAATCGCACGAACGGGGATCCGGCTGTGAGCAACACCGCGGACCTCATCGCAAAGGCAAAACGCGCGGCCAACTCGGCCGCACTGTTATTACGCGAAGATGATATCGACGGCGCATGCAATCGAGCGTATTACGCCATGTTCGACGCCGCGCGCGCCGCCTTGCTGGCTACTGGCATGAACCAGGCCGGCATCCGCACCCACAACGGCCTCATCACCACGTTCGGTCTGCATTTGGTCAAGCCGGGCAAGGTCGTCCGCTCACTGGGTCACACCCTCAACCGCGCGCATGAAATACGGTTGATTGCCGACTACACGGGTGATCTGGTCGATCATGACGCCGCCAAGTGGACGGTAGAACAATCCTCGCAATTCATCGCTGCCATGGAAAGCTTCCTGCAGAACCAGAAGCAAACGTGAGGCAAGGTATCAACCGTCAACGCGGGAACCGTGCACCTCGTCGCATCCTGGCCTGCAGACGGATGGCCAAACACCTCACCGGTACGAATCGTGCGGCATCCCGGACAATCGAGCACCAGCCGCTTTCGCCCGGCGCCTGCCATCGGCCTGCCCGTACAGCTAGCCCGTGAACCCCGCACACGGTAAATGTCGGGGGGGGCTTGAGCAATTTGTCGGGGCAACCGGCCGATCCCACATGTTTTAAAGGTGCCCCTTGTGGGAGCGGCCGGTGGCCGCGAAAACCCCACACCTCACCAAAGCCCGCCATCCCCCTCCCAACCCGACTGCATCCACAAAGCATCCCAAAACGGATACTGCAATACATCCGACACCAACCCCGCCCGCAACGGATTGGCAACAACGTAGCGCGCCGCCACGCGAACATCACGCTGCCGCCGGATGGCCCGATCATGAAACCCGCGCTCCCAAAGCCCTTTTCCCCCACCGTTGCACATCGCCCACTGGCGTGAACTTTCACTCTTGGCCTTGCGCATCGCCGCCGACAAATCGCCGTGCAAGCCCAACTGGATCAGTCCATGCCAATGATCGGGCATCAACACCCAGGCCAGCAGGTGATGCGGTTGCCAGATGGCAGGGTCGCCAAGCACCCTGGCCACGCAACAAGCATCAGGCAAGGCACGAAATACCGGGCGCCTGTCGCGGACCACGGTCGTCACGAGATACACGTGCCCGGGAAGTGAACGACGGCCCTTGCGCAAGGTCTTGTATCCAGGTTTGATCTGCATGCCCCGACCATGCAGCACGCCGACGGTCGGCACTATCGGAACATGCCGCGACAAACCCCAAAACTCACCCAAACCCCAAATCAAGCCATGTGGGAGCGGCCGGTGGCCGCGACAAACCCCACCCGAAAACCCGAACCACCCCTTGCAGGATCAATCCATGCCCATGATCAGCCATCAACACCAGGCTGAACATGTTGGTGCTACATTGTCGGCAAGCATCCACCGGCGCCATGCATGTCCATCGAAAAGACCCGCCAGGCACTCGCCGGCCATCCCCACCTCAAGCTGGCCATCGTGTTCGGCTCGGTGGCGTGTGGCCAGGCCCGGCGCGACAGCGACATCGACATCGCCGTACAGGCCGATCACCCGTTGTCGGCAGACGAAAAAATCCGTCTCGTCGACGACATTGCCGTGGCCACGGGGCGTCCCGTCGATCTGGTGGACCTGAGCAGGGTCGGCGTGCCGCTTCTGGGCGAAATCATCCGTCACGGCCAGCGCATCCTCGGCAATGCCGACGACTACGCCGAACTGGCCCTGCGCAACATCTACCTCAACGAGGATTTCATGCCCTACGTCAGGCGCACGCTCGAGGAAAGGAACCGGCGATGGCTCCGATAGTGCTGCAACGCAAACTCGATTCACTGCATCGATGCATCCAGCGCGTCGAGGAGAAGTGTCCGGCTTCCGCCGAAATGCTTGAACACGATCCCGATCTCCAGGACATCGTGGTACTCAACCTCAACAGGGCCGTGCAACTGTGCGTGGATATGGCCACGCATCTGCTTCCCAGCACCGGCGAACCCGTGCCGGAAACCATGAGCGAAGCCTTCCGCAAAATGGCCCGCCTGCACATGCTGGATGCCGATGTCGCCGAACGCCTGTGCAAAGCCGTGGGCTTTCGCAACATCGCCGTGCACAGCTACGACACCATCAACTGGGCCATCGTGCATGCCATCGCCACGCGCCACCGTGACGACTTCCGTGCCTTTGCCAAGGCCGTAATGGCATTCCAGGCGACAGACACCCCCGGTTGATCTCCTGTTTGATTTGCCCCGTTCCTGTCCTCCGGCGATCCCGTCGCAATCGCGGCCACCGGCCGCTCCCACATGGCTTGCCCGAAACTGCATGAAATCCTTGTAGGAGCGGCCGGTGGCCGCGACAAATCTCCCAACCACCGCCTGCCGTCCGTTGAAACGGGGTAAAACCCGCCGGAACTGCTGCAAGATGTGACAAGCCTCGCCAGCAGGCATACTTCGGGCATTACCGACACAGGGGTTCACCACGATGACGCACGATCACGTACGGCCACGCCGATGGATATGGCCAACGGCATTGCTGCTTGTCACCCTGCTCGCGCTGGGTCTGCGCTGGTATTACGTGTCCACCGCCATGGTGATACATCCTTTGCGTGGTGACGCACACCACTACTTTTTCTACGCCTGGAACCTGATCCACCACGGCACGTTTTCCGGCAACCTGCCGGGCTCGGCCACGATCATCCCCGACAGCTACCGCGACCCGGGTTACCCACTGCTGCTGGCCTTGTGGATGAAAATGTTCAGTACCCAGGCGTACTGGTACGCCGCCGTGTTGCTGACTCAGGCACTGCTTGGCGCGCTGACCGCCACCCTGGCCATGCTGCTCGGGCGGCGTTGGCTGAGCTGGCCATGGGTGGTCGGTGCGGGCCTGTTGATGGCAGTGTGGCCACACAACATCACCATCGCCAGCGACCTGCTCACCGAAACCCTGTTCGGTTTTCTGGTCGCACTCGCCATGTGGCTCTGCGCCCGCGCCAGCGACCGTGAAAGCCCGACATGTGCTGCCCTCGCGGGGTTGTGCTTCGGCGCCGCGGCGCTTACCAATGCCGTGTTGCTGCCCTTCGGCATCCTGCTGGCGCTGTATCTTGCCTGGCGACGACTGGTGCCACGCAAGGTGTGGCTGGTGCTTCTGGCGGGCGCGCTGATCCTGCCGGGCGCATGGATCGCACGCAACAGCCAGTTGCCGGCGACAAGTGCTCAATCCTCCACGGGACGCGGGCTGCAGAATCTGGTGCAGGGCTCCTGGCCGTCATACCACTCCGCCTATATCGCGAGTGTCGTCCATGACCCTTCGGGCATCCGGACACTGGATCGGATCAATGCCGAAACCCGGCTGTTGCAAACATCACCGCGCAAAGGTGTGGACCACATGCTGCAACGAATGGGCCATGACCCATGGCGTTTCGTGGCTTGGTACACATTGGAAAAGCCGTACCTTCTCTGGGATTGGCGCATACGCATGGGCCAGAATGACGTATACGTGTATCCGACCCAGAATTCACCGTTCGACACCAACCCTTTCATGCGCGGCCTCATCGCCATTTGCCATACCATCAACCCGCTGCTCGCCGCGCTGGCTTTGTTCTGCCTGATCACGACGCTGGTCAAACGATGGCTCCCGGGCACAACACGGCTTGCCCATTCGGCCCTGCAAAGCACGTTGCTGCTGCTGGTATTCGTCACGGTGGTGTACACGCTGTTGCAATCGGAACCGCGCTACTCCATCCCGTTCCGCTCCTTCGAAATGCTGCTGGCCATGACCGCCTGCTGCACCCTGGTCACTTGGCTGCGCGTCTACCGCCGCCGCACCACGTAGGGCGGGCACAGCCCGCCATCGAAAGCTCCACGCATACACAGACCTTTTTCGGCAGGCACTGCCCGTCCTGCTGGAGTGTGCGCGGACGCACACAACGGACTGTCGAGCGGTGGCTGCGCCAAGGCTTGGTACGAATCCTGCTCCACCCTGGACAGCATCATCCAGGGGAACCCGCCATGAATCGCCAGCGCATCCACGCCGGCTTTACCTTGATCGAATTGATGATCGTGATCGCGATCATCGCCATCCTCGCCGCCATTGCCATCCCGGCCTACCAGAACTATGTGATCCGCGCGCAGATCAGCGAAGGGCTGAGCCTGGCTTCGGGGGCCAAGTCCGCCGTATGGGATTTCACCGCCAATACCGGGCGGTTCCCGTCCAACAATGGGTCGGCCGGCCTGGCCGAGGCCGAGTCCATCGTCGGCACGTATGTATCCAAGGTCAACGTCGCCGGCGGCGAAATTACCGTCTCGTTCGACACCACCGACGCTAATACGGCCATCAAGGACAAGACCTTGGTGCTTTCGCCCGTCACGTCCGGCGGCAGCATCAACTGGACCTGCAAAAGCGCCATGCCCGGCCGCTATTTGCCATCGGCCTGCCGGTAAGGCGGGATCGTGCGCGCCGGAAAAGTTTGCGCGTGCATGAGCGATTTGTCGCGGCCACCGGCCGCTCCCACAAGGGGCACCTGAAACCTGTTGACGTCCTCCTCCTTTGTGGGAGCGGCCGGTGGCCGCGACAGCCGCAAACATCCACCCGAGGACCGACCCGATCAAATGCGAATGCCACGCAACCCCAAGGTGACAAAAAACGTCACACCGTGACGCCGAAGGGCAATTGCGCCACTGTGCCCGCACCGGCGTCGTCACAATACGATTCCGCCCGCCGCGACAAACCACGCAATTCGTGACACTTCGCACACCATGCGATGCCGATCCATGCGGAAATAGCCCCCGTGACCGATGTGGCACGCAATCTGCTGCATATCGGGCACGAGCTTCCCGGTCGTTCCTGCAGACGTTGGTTCTGGGAGGCCGCAAC
>CAZSOU010000110.1:0-7737 GCA_964608595.1 uncultured Rhodanobacteraceae bacterium | reverse complement strand
GACCACTTGGACATGGTGGAAAAAGGCGGCAGGATTCGTACCGCGATTCGCGACGCCATCACCGCTGGCGACCGCACCACGCCGGATCTCGGCGGTACCGGCAGCACGGACGGTTTCGCCGACGCCATCATCGAGCGCGTCAAGGCCTGAAGTGTCCGTTGGTGACACGAAAAAGCCGCGGCAAGTCCGCGGCTTTTTCGTGCGTATGTCATGTGCCTACTCGGCCTTGGGCTTGCCCGGTTGGTAACGGCCGGGCTCGGCCTGGAAAGGAATGGCCAGACGGTTCCAGCTGTTGATGGCGATGACGGCCATGTTGAGGTCGATCAGCTCGTCTTCGCTGAACACGGCCCGAGCCTGTTCATACACGGCGTCGGGCACGCCATGTTGTGGATCCAGGTGCGTCACGGCCTCGGTCCAGGCCAATGCCGCGCGCTCGCGCTCGGAATAGAAATCGGCCTCACGCCAGGCCGGCAGCACGAACAGGCGTTTGCTGTCTTCGCCGGCGGCCATGGCGTCCTTGCTGTGCATGTCCATGCAATAGGCGCAGCCGTTGAGCTGCGAAGCGCGCATGAACACCAATTCCAGCAGCGGGGCTTCCAGATCCGAGTGGTGCACGTGGGCGCTCAGGTCGAGCAGGGGTTTGATGGCATCCTTGCGACGGTAGTACTGGATTCTGCGGGGCATGGTGGTCTCCTGTCGCGGGGGAAGGGCAGTGTGCGACGTGTACGGCCGCGCGGCCATGACACGGATCAGTGGAGCAGCGGCCACGGGGCGAGAAAAATCACCCACAGGGCGACCACGATGCCGCCATATTTGAGCGCGCGGAACAGCTTGGGGCGGCGTTTCTTGAAGCCGCGAGTGCGTTCGCGATTGCGTTTGCTGAATGCGTAAAGCCGGTTGATCAGCCCTGTTTTCTCGGCGTTCGAATCGCTGTTGGGCGAGGCCGTGATGCGGCCCATGAACGCGCCCACGCGGTGATTGACGGCACGCATGAAGCCGGTTTTGAGCGGGCGTTCGACATCCGCGAACAAAATGACACGCGTCTGGTCGGTGGTGTTTTCGACCCAGTGCACATAGGTCTCGTCGAATACCACGTCCTTGCCATCACCCCATGCGTGCTCCTGCCCGTCCACGAAAATGCGGCATTCGCGCGAATTGGGCGTGATCAAACCGAGGTGGTAACGCAACGAGCCGGCGAACGGATCGCGATGCGGGTTGAGCTTGCTGTGTGGCGCCAAGGTGGCGAACATGGCCGCCTTGATGCCGGGAATGGCCTTGAGCAAGGCCACGGTTTGCGGGCACAGGGCCTCGGCGGACTCCAGCGGCTCGCCGTACCATTTGAGGTAGAAACGCTTCCAGCCCTGCTTGAAAAAGCTGTTGAAACTGATGTCGTTGTGCTCGCTGGCGGCGTGGATATGGCCTTGATCGGTCAGTTGCAGCGCTTCCGTGCGGATGGTTTCCCAGTTGTCGCGCAGGCTGTCGAGTTCGGGAAAACCCTTGCGATCGAGAATGGGGCGTGCCGGAACTGCGGAAAAGGCGTACATCAGCAGGTTGTACGGGGCGAACAGGGCCGAGTGATCCGCCAGTTGGCGATCGAAGCGCAGTTTGGTGCGCCCGCGCAAATGCACCAGCAGCACGCAAGCGATGAATACCAGCAGGATGGCAAGAATGACGAGACGAACAATCATGGTGTTTCAGCAAGCGAATTCATGCCCCTATTCTACTCGGGTAGAAACGCATCTCATGCGCGACAGCTGCGTGGAGTGGATCAGAAAGTCCCCTGGCACGCCGGTTCGATCACGTTGCGCAGGGTTGCAAGCTTGCGAGTGCCACTAGGCGCTCCGGGGGCGGGCGTGCACGATCGAGCGTGTGAGTCAGTGGCGCAAAACATGCAGTCTGCCGCCACCCGGCTGATAGGAGGCGGCAAGCGCACGATGCACGTAGCGGATCGCGGTGCGCACGGCTTGACGTGGCGATTTGCCCTTGGCCAGTTCGGCCGCGATGGCGGACGACAGAGTGCACCCGGTGCCGTGACCTTCGCATTTCAGGCGCGGGTGCGCGATCTCCATGGTGCCGCGCGCATCGTGAAAGACGTCTTTCACCTCGCGGCCGTGCGCGTGGCCACCCTTGATGAGTACGGCGTGTGCGCCAAGGTCCCGCAAGGCTTCGCCGGCGCGGTCGAGGTCGCTGCGGCGGCTTACGGGATGGCCGAGCAGAGCTTCGGCTTCGGGCAGGTTGGGGGTGAGAATGTCGGCCAGCGGGATCAGGTCGTCGAGCATGGCTTCGACGGCGTCGTCATCCAGCAGGCGCGCGCCGCTGGTGGCGATCATCACCGGGTCGACCACCAGCCACGGGGGTTGGCGGCGGCGCATTTCACGCGCCACAAGGCGTGTCGTGGCGGCATCTCCGAGCATGCCGATCTTGACGGCAGCCACCGGGAAATCGTCGAACACGGCGTCGATCTGGTGGCGGATGTGCGACCGGGGGACCTTGTGCACGGCCATCACGCCTCGCGTGTTTTGTGACGTGATGGCGGTGATCACGCTGAGGCTGTGTGTGCCGCGGGCGTGAAAAGTCTTGATGTCGGCCTGGATGCCCGCGCCGCCACCCGAGTCGGAGCCGGCGATGGTCAAACAGCACGGTGGATTCGGGGCCGGGGACTCGAGGCTGGGAAGGGATGAGCGATTTCGGGGCATCGGGTTATTGCCGGATGGCGCAGGGGAAACGTAGACCTTACATCCGATCGTCCGGATTTACCGCGCACTTCAATGGCCGACCCCGGCATGTGTACTGTTGCCGCCTCGATGAGGCATGAAGGCATCGGTATGGCTGTACGAGTTGGCGTCAGGGCGTCCGAAGGTGAAGTCTCTTGCCGTCCCGGATTGCTGCACTCACAGAGCCTCCGAAGCAAAATCGGCCAGGCGCGAACGTTCGCCGCGACGCAGGGTGATGTGTGCCGCATGCGGCCAGTCCTTGAAGCGGTCCACGGCGTAGGTCAGGCCCGACGTGGTTTCGGTGAGGTATGGCGTGTCGATTTGCTCGACATTGCCCAGACACACGATCTTGGTACCGGGGCCGGCGCGCGTGATCAGGGTCTTCATCTGCTTGGACGTGAGATTCTGAGCCTCGTCGATGATCAGGTAGCGCGACAGGAAGGTACGTCCGCGCATGAAATTGAGCGAGCGGATCTTGATGCGCGACGCGAGCAGGTCCTGGGTGGCTTCGCGGCCCCATTTGTCGCTGCTGTCGCCGCCGGTGAGCACTTCCAGATTGTCGGTCAACGCTCCCATCCACGGTGTCATTTTTTCCTCTTCGGTCCCGGGCAGGAAACCGATGTCTTCCCCGACCGAGACGGTGGCGCGGGTCATGATGATTTCACGATAGCGCTTGTCATCCATGACCTGTGCGAGACCGGCGGCAAGGCTCAACAGCGTCTTGCCCGTGCCGGCGGTACCGAGCAGCGTGACGAAGTCGATGTCCGGGTCGAGCAGCATGTTGAGTGCGAAGTTTTGTTCGCGATTGCGCGCGGTGATGCCCCAGACGCCGTGTTTGGACTGGGTGTGGTCATCCAGCAGAACCAGCTTGGCCTTGCCTTGCGCAACTTCGGCCACACGCAGCTCGACACTGTTTTCACCGGGCAGGTACAGGCATTGGTTGGGTCGCCAGTGATCGGCTTCCTCCGGCTTCAACTCGTACCAGGCATGGCCGTTTTCATTCCAGGAGCGCAGTGCCGGGTGTCGCTCCCAGAAATCGGCCGGCAATTCGGACGAGCCGGTGAACAGCAGTGCGAAATCGTCCAGCGCGCGGTCGTTTTCGTAATCTTCCGCGGGCAGGCCGTCAATGGTGGCCTTGATGCGCAGGTTGATGTCTTTGGTGACCAGAATGACAGGCGTTTCGGGGTGTTGTTCGCGATAGGCGAGCACGGATGCCAGGATGCGATTGTCGGCCCGGTCGTGGCCGTGACCGTTGTGCTGCTGGAAAAACAACCGACCGACGCGTTCGCCGCGGTGCAGGTCCAGCCCCTGCGGATCGAGAAGATCCAGACCGTCGTCGATGCCGCGTTCGGGATCATGCTCGATCAACTCGTTGAGAAAACGGCTCACCTGGCGCGCGTTGCGGGCGATTTCCGAACCGCCGCTTTTCTTCTGGTCCAGCTCTTCGAGCACCGTCATGGGAATGAAGATGTCGTGTTCGTCGAACCGGAACAGGCAAGTGGGGTCGTGCAGCAGTACGTTCGTGTCCAGGGCATAAATGCGTTTGCCGTCGCTGCCTGGTGTCATGCGTGGTTGCCTCGCTGTTTCGGGGTGCGCGGAAGCGTGGGCACATGCCGTGCCGACGCTGGAAGTCGGGGGGAAGCCGGGTTCACGACTCGATCGCGTCCAGCACGGCCTGCGCATGGCCGGGCACTTTCACCTTGCGCCATTCGGCGGCGAGCTTGCCTTCGGGGTTGATCAGAAACGTGCTGCGCACGATGCCCATGTGCTTCTTGCCGTAGAGGTTTTTCTCGTGAATCACGTCAAAAGCGTTGCACCAGGTTTCGTCCGGGTCGGACACCAGTGCAAAGGGCAGGTCGTGCTTTTCGGTGAAGTTGTTGTGTGATTTCAGCGAGTCGCGCGAGACGCCGACAATCACCGCGTTGCGCTTCCTGAACTCGGGCATCAGGTCACGGAAATTCTTGGCTTCGTTGGTGCAACCGGGCGTGTTGTCCTTGGGATAGAAGTACACCACCACCCACTGGCCCTTCAGCGAGTCCAGCGTGATGTCACTGCCGTCGGTGACGGTGCCTTTGAGCTTGGGGGCGGCTTTGCCGATTTCGATCATGTTTCACCTTTTCAGAACTTTACCGGGTCCATGATGGCGTCGAGGTTGAGGCTGTCGCAGAGTTCGAGAAAATCGTCGCGCAACGCGGCAATGTGGTTGTTGGCCGGGATGCCGACGGTGATCTGCGCCTGGAACATGTCTGCGCCCGTTTGCATGGCTTGATAGCGCATGGACGTAAGTTGCTCGATGCTGATGCCGCGACGCGCGAAAAACTCCACCACCTCGGCCAGCACGCCGTTGCGGTCGGCGGAGATGATTTCGATGATGTAAGGCAGAAGATGGCTTTGCGTGGCACGCGCCTGACTGCGATACCAGGCCAGGTGCAGAGCGGTATCGTCGCGCGCCATGCGCGTCAGAGACGATTCCAGCTTGGCGATGGCATCCCACGGGCCGCGTGCCAGCAACACCAGCGATACGTCGGCGCCCATGGTGGACACGCGTGCATCGGCCAGACTGCAACCGCAGTCGGCAATGCGTCGCGTGAGCGAAAGCAGGGGCGATTGCGCAATCGGAGACAGGCTCTGCACGAGCAGGTGGTTGTCGTTGCCGGGGCGCTGCGAAGGAGACTGGTTCAAGTGCTGTTTACCCGGGGTGTCCGTCAGGCGGAATGATCCGTTGTCGTGCGGCCGAGCGGAGTCGCCGCGACGATGGTTCCAGCTTACGAGGGGGGCTGAAAACCCGCAAGCGCGGAAATGACATGAGCGGCGGGACTTGTGGACGGTGGCACGGCTGTTAAAGTTGGCAACTTGCGATTTGATTGAAAGGACAGCCGTGAACCTGACCGGAAGCATGTGCGCCATCGCCACGCCCTTCAAGGCGTCCGGCGACCTGGACCTGGACGCCTTCAGCCGTTTGATCGACTACCAGATCGACGGCGGCACCGAGGTATTGGTCGTGGCCGGCTCCACCGGCGAGGCGCATTTTTTGAGCCATGACGAATTCACGCAGCTGCTCGCGCATGCCGTCGAGCATGTGGACAAGCGCATTCCGGTCGTTGCCGGGACCGGTGAAGCGGGCACGGCCCAAACACTTCAGTTGACGCGTCACGCGGCATCTCTGGGCGCCGACGCCGCGCTGGTGGTGACGCCTTACTATGTGCGCCCCACCCAGGACGGTTTGCGTCGCCATTTTCTGGCAGTGGCCGACCAGGGCGACCTGCCGGTGGTTGCCTACAACGTGCCCACGCGCACGGCATGCGACATGACACCGGAGACCGTGGCCGAGTTGCGCGGGCACCCGGCCATCGTCGCTATCAAGGAGGCAGTGGGCACGACGGATCGCATTCAGGCGCTGGCGGAACTTGCCGGCTCCGAATTCGTCTATCTTTCGGGTGACGATGACAGCGCCGGCGAGGCGATGTTGTCGGGCGCCGGCGGCACGGTGTCGGTGGTGGCCAACCTGGTGCCGCACCGGTTTCGTCGGTTGTGCGACGCGGCGCGTGCCGGTGACAGGGATGCCACGGCGAGCCACATGGCCGAATTGAAACCTCTGCTGGACGCGCTGGGTTGTGCGCCCAACCCGATCCCGGTCAAGGCCGGATTGGCCATGCTCGGTTTCGGTGACGGCAGCTTGCGGCTACCCTTGACTACCTTGAGCGATCCGGCGGCAAAGGAGGGTTTGCGTGCCGCTCTTGCCCGATTGTTGCCCGACATCGTCGCGGCGTGAATCCATTCCTTTTCACGGATACACTTCACCACATGAAAAAATTACTGATTGCCCTGACCCTGTCGACGCTGATGCTGGCCGGCTGCGGTATGTTCCGTTCGCACCATGCCTGGGAAAAGGCGCAGCAGGAAAACCCGCTGCAGATTCCGCCCGGCATGGATCGCCCGTCCACCTCGGCCGCGCTCCATATTCCTCCGCCGAGCGATCAGCAGGCATCATCGACCCAAGCGCCGGCCGCGCCGATGGCCAAACCGGCGGTCAACGGCACGAAAATGCACCTGTCCAGCGATGTGGATACGGCCTACAAGCAGGTTGGGCTGGTGTTGCAGCAGGGCGGCATCGGTACCGTCACCGGTCAGGATCCGGCACAGCACTCCTACCAGTTGAGTGTTGCGCCCAAATCCGGGACGGGCTCGACGCAGGGGTTCATGCAAAAGCATTTCAGCAACCTGCAGAATAAAGAGGGCAGTACCTCGTCGAGTAATGAAAGCGCGCTCGGTCAGGGGCAGGGCACGAGCACCGTGACGCTGGTGGTGACGCCCGCCCAGGGTGGCGGCAGCACGGTGAGCGCGCACGGTGACCCGCAACAGGCGGCGCGTGTGATCAGCGTCCTGAGCGGCCGCATCGGCGGTTGAGCGGGTACTCCGATTGGATTCGGTGCAGACGAGACGTCACGGATGCCGCGGGCCTGCCAGGACAAGGCGTTCGTTTGTCGAACACGAAAAACGCCGCTTGATGAGCGGCGTTTTTCATGGGTTGCTGCGGCAAATCGGGATTCAGCGTTCCAGCAACGGCAGTTTGTTCGGCTTGCCATCCCACTCGGCGGCATCCGGGGGAGGGTCCTTGCGCTCGGTGAGTACCGGCCATTCCCGCGACAACTCGTCATTGAGCGGGGTGAAGTGCTCCTGTCCCGCCGGCACGTCATCTTCCGGGAAAATCGCGTTGGCGGGGCATTCGGGCTCGCACAGCGTGCAGTCGATGCACTCGTCCGGATTGATCACCAGAAAATTCGGCCCTTCATGAAACGCGTCGACCGGACACACCTCCACGCAGTCCGTGTACTTGCATTTGATGCAGTTGTCAGTAACAACGAAAGTCATGATGCGAAAATTTTCGGATGCGACGCTTTTTGTCGGCTGGCGCGCGTCGGGTGCGACGCCTTTGAGTCCTGGTCGAAGCGGAATGCCGTATTCCGCGATGACCTGCATTGTGCGGCGATGGACGATGATCGCGCAAGCAAATGGCGCTCCC
>CAZSOU010000109.1:0-8003 GCA_964608595.1 uncultured Rhodanobacteraceae bacterium | reverse complement strand
TGGACGCCATGAAGATGCGCGTGGCCGAAGACTTCATCGAACGCTGGGGCGGCATCGCCAAGGCCTCAAACGTCATGATCGTGCCTGCCGACATGGGCGACCTCTCCAAGGTTGTCGGCACCGCTTTCAAGATCGTCGACGGCGTCAAGGCCTCCGCGGCCTGAGTGGTTCCGCGCAGCTCAGCCGAAAAAGCAGGCGTATTCGTCCTTGTCCACCAGATCGAGAAAGGCCTCGACGGAGTCGACCTCGGGATCGGGCGGATAGCCGTGCCACTTCAGGTCGGCCCGCATCCAGTACACGCGCCAGACATCGTGGCGTTTGATGTAGGTGGCCTTGGCCACGGGCTCTTCCATGGTTTCGCCGGGAGCGCCTTGCCAGCGGGGTCTCACCTCGAAAATCTCGATGCTTTGTCCGTGGATGCGAAACGCCAGGTCGAGCTCGGCCCTTACGTGTGCCGGTGGACGGTGTGCGTCGATGAAGGTGCCGACGATCTTTTGCAGGCGTTTGGTTTCGAATTCGCTGAATGCCATATCGATATGCGGTTCAAAGGTTCTTCAGTTGCATGATGAAGGTGGCCCGGTGGCATGCGCGAAGCGTGCTCGCTTCAGTACAAATGCCGCTGGAAATCCACGAAAATGTTGCGTATGTCCGCGGCCGGCCCCAGCTCGCGAACGGCATCGCCCATGGAGTGGTACTTGAGGTCGATCAGCTGCGGCAGCTTGTCTGTGTCCAGCTCGCCGACGCCGCGTGCGACGTAGTGACCAAGCACGAAATCGAGAAAAGCTTTCTGACGATAATCGGCCTGGCCATAGATGGCCTCGCGGTGCGCATCGACGCGCTCGGCGCGGCTGACTGGCGCGTCGTTGAAGGCGATCCAGGCCAGCACGTCGTACAGGTCGCTGTCCTCGGCTTCGATCAGTTTGCCGATTTCCACCAGTTGGTGCGTGCCGTAGCCGCGTTCTTCCAGGCCTTCGAGCAACTTCCTGCGCGTGTCGGGCCGGCCCCACAGGGCACGCAATTCATCCTCGTCGCGGAACAGTTCGGGCAGGTCGCCGAACAGGCGCTGGATGAACTGGGCGGCCGACATCGGCGTGCCTTCGGGGCTCCAGAAGCTGGTGGCGCTCATGTGCTGAAGCATGCGTGTCTTGCCGTCGGCGAGTTTCACTTTCACCTTGCCGCGCTTGTTGCACGTGCACGGTGACTGGCCGCATTCCGGGCACGGTTCGGGTGGCTCTTTTTCGCACACACAAGGCACCTGGCCGCACGCGGGACAAGGCTTGGGCGGGTCGATGACGCAGGTGCAGGGCATGTTGCCGCAACGCGTGCACGGCTCCGGTTGCAGTGGCTCGCCGTCCCATGTCGCGTCGTTGAAGTGCTCGTAAGCCTTCACGAAATCGTGGATGGTGAAGTAGTCCTTGCCTTCGTACAGCCGGGTTCCTCGGCCAATGATCTGCTTGAACTCGATCATCGAGTTCACCGGCCGCAGCAGCACGATGTTGCGCACGTTGCGTGCATTCACGCCGGTGGACAGCTTGTGCGAGGTGGTGAGGATGGTCGGGATGGTTTTGTCGTTGTCCTGAAACTGGCGCAGGAACGTTTCGCCGGCCGCGCCATCGTTGGCGGTGACGCGTTCGCAGTAGTGCGGGTCGGTGCTGGTCTTGGTCTGGTTGACCAGGTCGCGCACCATCGCCGCGTGACGCTGGCTGGCGCAAAATACCAGCGTCTTCTGGCGCTGATCGATGTGCTGCATGAACACCCGCACGCGATAAGCCTCGCGCTCGCGGATCTCGATGCTGCGGTTGAAATCGGCCTCGGTGTAGCGCTTGCCTCGCTCGATGTCGCCTTCGATCACCTCGTCGTCATCGGTGAACACGTACTCGTCCAGTGTGGTGGCGATCTGGCGCACCCGGAACGGCGTCAGGTAGCCGTCGTTGATGCCTTCCTTGAGCGAGTAGGTGTACAGCGGCTCGCCGAAGTAGGCGTAGGTGTCGGTGTTCTGCGTGCGTTTGGGCGTCGCGGTCAGGCCCAACTGTACGGCGGGGGCGAAATATTCCAGAATGCCGCGCCACGTGCTTTCGTCGTTGGCGCCGCCGCGGTGGCACTCGTCGATGACGATGAAATCGAAAAAATCCGGCGGATAGTCGCCAAAGCTGGGCGCGGGATTGCCCTCGGCATCGTGGCCGGCCATGAAGGTCTGGAAGATGGTGAAAAACACGCTGCCGTTTTTCGGCACCCGTCCGTGCTTGCGGATGCTGTCCGGGTCGATGCGCACCAGCGCATCGTCGGCAAAGGCCGAAAAATCGTTGAAGGCCTGATTGGCGAGAATGTTGCGATCGGCCAGAAACAGGATGCGCGGGCGCCGCGTCGGCTCGCCCGAGGCGCGCGCGGCCAGGCTCCAGCGCGCGTGGAACAGTTTCCATGCAATCTGGAAGGCAATCGCGGTCTTGCCGGTGCCGGTGGCCAGCGTCAGCAAGATACGCTCGCGTCCGGCGGCGATCGCCTCGAGCACATGGTTGATGGCATTGTGCTGGTAATAGCGTGCCTGCCACGCGCCGCCCTTGTCCTCGAACGGCACCGCGCCGAAGCGCTCGCGCCAGACATTGGGTCCGGCAAACGTGGCCGCCCACAATGCCTCCGGCGACGGGTAGGCATCGACGTGACCTTCCTCGCCGGTGGCCATGTCCACGCGGTAGATGCCGACGCCGTTGGTGGCAAAGGCAAAGCGTGTCTGCAGGCGTTCGGCGTAACGTTTGGCTTGCGGCAAACCTTCGGTGTCGGCCAGGTCGCGCTTCTTGGCTTCGATCACCGCCAGCTTCTGGCCCCGATACTCCAACACGTAGTCGGCAATGTCCTGCTTGCCGCGCTTGCCGTTGCCGGTCAGACGGCCGATCGTGATCACGGCCTCGCGGCGCACGCGGCTGCCATCCACCTCGCCCCAGCCGGCGGCCTTGAGGGCCGGGTCGATCAGCTCGGCGCGGGTCTCGGCTTCATTCATCGTCGGCATGATCCAGTTGGGCGCGTCCCGATGCCGTCAGGCGGTATTTTTGCAGGCGGCTGGTGGGTTTGTCCGGCAGGGTGTATTCAATCAAGGCATGCTCCAGCAGTTCACGCAAATTGCGCTGGAACGCCCCGGTGCGTGTCCCGAGGCCGATGGCCGTTGCCAGTTCACTGCTCGACAGTGGGCCGTGACGCAGTGCCGACAGCATGGTCATCGACTGGCCCTCCGACTGCACCCCTGACTGCACCCCTGACTGCACCCCTGACTGCACCCCTGACTGGGCCCCTGACTGGGCCTCATCCTGCAAATCGTCGTCAGGCTCCTCGGGAACCGCGACGATGGTGCGGAACACATCGCCTTCCTGCAACTCGGGTTCGCGGCCGCCATAGGCCTTGCCATAGCGAAACAGCTTGCGCACGCCCGAGCCCAGTTCGTCGGCGCGGCCGATTTCGCGGAAAAACCGGGCGATCACCGGGTTCTTGGGAAACGGCGTGAAATGACGCGGGTCGATCAACCCGTGCCCATGCGGGCGGTTGCTGTTTTCGGTCATCACACGACCGCGCTCGATCACCAGCTTGGCCGGAAAGCCGTTCAGGTAGTCGCGATGAATCAGCAGGTTGGCGGCCACCTCGCGGAAGATGTGGTCGCGGATGTTGATGCGCTGGTCGCCCTCCAGGTGAAACGTGTCGGGCAGGTGCTTGGCCACGAAGGCCATGATGCGTTGGTAGCTTTCCAGCAGGTTGGTGCGCACGTCGTCACGGTCGTCGTAACGGTCGCGGTTCTTGCGGCGCACGATCAGATCGGTGCGATGGTGTGGCAGCACTGACAGGATCACGTCGTCACGGCCCAGCAGCAATACGGCGGCCAGCGTGAAGCCCTCTTCGCCGGTGCGGAAATCGCGCAGATACAGTTGCGCGCTTTCCAGCAGCTCGCGGTCGTCCATCGCCTGCCAGGGGTGATCGGGTTTCTGGATGCCGGCGCGCTTGCGCGCATCGGCGATCAGGTCGGCGCGCAGGTCGTCCATGCGGATGTACGGATAAATGCGGTTCTCGGCATAGGTCGACTGCTTGCGCTGGTACAGCTGCGCCACCAGCGCGGTGTTGTCGGTGATGTCGAAATCGCCATCCTCGTTGCGGTCGAAGATGCGGCCCTTGCAACGGTGCACCTGCGAGCTTTCCGGCACGTACACATGCAAGATCGTGTGGCCATCCAGCGTCACTTCGTCCATGGTGAGGTAGTACGGCGGCGTCATCTTTTGCGGGTTGTTGATGGTGGTGGCGAAATCCTTGCGGATCCGTGCCAGCGCTTCGGGATCGATACCGGAAACCTCGCCGCTGTCGCGCACCCCCAGCAACAGGTGGCCGCCGTGACGGTTGCCGAAGGCGCACACCGATTCGAACACGTCGCGATTGAGCGCATCGCGGCAGGTCTTGAACTCGACGTCCAGACCTTCGCCGGCTTGCAGCCACTCGCGGATGTTCGAGGCGTGACTCATGGCAGGGCGGCTTCCGTTTCGCGCTCAGGATCGGCGGTCAGTTCACCGGAAAAGGCTTTGTGGAGGAGGGATTGTTTGAGATTGGCGAGGGCGGTGAGCTTGCGTCGTTGTACAAGTTCGAGATGGTCAGTTTGGTCCTTGATAGCGTCTAGCATGTTTGCGGTGTTCCCTTGCTCGACTACAGACGGGACGGGGATGCGAGTTGTCTTCAGTGTCCCGATGGTGAGCGTGTCGACAGTTGCGCCATTGTCTTTCTTGAGTTGCTCGTGGAACGAGTTTGATTGCAACCAATAGTTTGCAAAAGAGCTGTCGATATCCGTGATCTTGTCGAGCCACAGGACGCTGGCGTCCTTGAAGTAGAAGCGATCACTTCCCTTTACGATGTAACTGTTGCCTATAGTGCCAATGGCCGTGACCATGATGTCGCCCGGAGCAGGTGCACCGTGTTGCTCGCGAAATTCGCGAAACAGTTCCTCGGAAATGAACAAATCGTTGTTGACGCCCCCGTGCTTCGCAAGCTTCGTTATTTCGCGACCACGGTAGAACGGAACGCCCTTATCGCGCCATTGTGACTTGAGCACACGCTTGCTTGATTTGACGTTGAACGAGTCAGTGAGGCATGTTGCCGCGCATCGGTCATTGAGGTCACGGAAAGTGGTGTTCAAGCAACCCTCGAACAGCTCACGGGCGTTGGCGAGGTTCTTTTCGGTGTGGGCGATGGCCTTGTCGATGCCGGCGAAGGCCTGGTCGAGGATGGCGACGATGCGTTTTTGTTCGTCGAGTGGCGGGAGCGGGATGACGATCTTTCTCAACTTTGCTTTGTTGAGGGTCATGCCCTTTAGCTTGATGTCATCTTTGGCAGCTGCAACCCAATCAAAGAATTGGAGGAAGTAAAACAGGAAGTCACGAGAAATAATTCCAGGTTCGCGAATCAGCAGCGCCGCTATTGCCTCGTTGGTGTAGAGGTCTTTTCCCGCGATTGCGAGGCGACCTAAAGTCAGCTTGAAACTGACGAGAAGTGTGCCTCGGGAAACCAGTTTGGAAGCTTTTGCACCATCACTGGAAAGGTATTCTTTACTGTCGAATACTTGGTGCGAGGCATCAGTATGGGCAAGATCGGCAACAGATAGCCATACGTTTTGGGATGTATGCGTCGCGTCCCAATAGGATGGCATACGACGGGCAGGAGTTTTGCCGATCTGAATGTCGCACAAATCGCCGAGCGTTTCATAGTTCCAGTCGGGCTTCACAACATCCTCCTGATTTCACCCAGAATGCTCTCGCTCTCGCGCGTCAACGCCTCGATCTCGTCAATGATCTCGGCGGGCTCGCGCAGCGGTGCGGCTTCCGGCGCGTGGGGGTTCTTGACCGACAGGTCGTGCGTGGCGGGGTCGAAGTCGGCGATATCGCGGGTCCAGGAATGCGGCGAATCCTCGTGCTGGGCGGCGCGGGCGACGAAGTCGGCCAGGTCCGCATCGTTCAGGGGGTTGGTCTTGCCGAGGCTGCGGCCCGGATCGAGCTGGTAATACCAGATCTTGCGCGTCGGCGCGCCTTTTTCGAAAAACAGCACCACGGTCTTGACGCCGGCGCCGAGGAAGGTGCCTTGCGGGCAGTCGAGGATGATGTCCAGGCGGCAGCTTTCCAGCAGTTCGCGGCGCAGGGCGCACGCGGCGTTGTCGCCGTTGGACAGGAAGGTGTTCTTGATGACGATGGCGGCGCGGCCACCGGGCTTGAGGTGCTTGATGAAGTGCTGCAAAAACAGGAACGCGGTTTCGCCGGTTTGAATGGCGAAGTTCTGCTTGATCTCCTTGCGCTCCTTGCCGCCGAACGGCGGGTTGGCGAGGATGATGTCGTGGCGGGCGCCGGCGTCGACGTCGAGGTTGTTTTCGGCCAGCGTGTTGGTGTGCACGATGTCCGGGGCTTCCACGCCGTGCAGGATCATGTTCATGATGCCGATGACGTAGGGCAGGCTTTTCTTTTCCTTGCCGTGGAAGGTGCGCGTTTGCAGCGTGGCCAGATCATCGGTGGACAGCTCGCGGCCATGGCGCTGGCCGTCGGCGTCCATGGGGCCGTGGCGCAGGTAATCGTGCGCCTCGCACAAAAAGCCGGCCGAGCCGCAGGCGGCGTCATAGATGCTTTCGCCGATTTGCGGGTCGATGATTTTCACCATGGCGCGGATCAGCGGGCGCGGCGTGTAGTACTCGCCGCCGTTGCGTCCGGCGTTGCCCATGTTGCGGATCTTGGCTTCGTAGAGGTACGACAGCTCGTGCTTTTGCTGCTGCGAGCCGAAGCTCAAGCTGTCGATCAGCTCCAGCGCGTCGCGCAGGCTGTAGCCGGAGGCAAACTTGTTGCGGATTTCGCCGAAAATTTCGCCGATCTTGTATTCGATGGTGGCGCTGTCGGCGGCGCGTTCCTTGAAACCCTTGAGGTAGGGGAACAGCTTGTCGTTAACGTAATCTATGAGGTCGTCGCCGACCATCGCCTTGTCGTGGTCAAACTGGCCGTCGGCGGTTTTCGGCGCCGCCCAGGCCGACCAGCGGAACGGGGCGGCGATGATGAAATCGTAGGGTTTGCCGGTCAGCTCGGCTTGCTGGGCACGCTCGTGCTCCAGATCGTCCAGGTATTTCAGGAACAGCATCCACGAGGTCTGCTCGGTGTAGTCCAGCTCGGTGGCGCAGCCGGCTTCTTTCCAGAGTACGTCGTCGATGTTGCGGAAGGTTTGTTCGAACATGTGGTTTTCCGTGGGGCCCCATGGCATCGGCAGCCGCTGCCGAGTGTTGCGGGGCGTCGGCGTGATGCCTGATTCGGGATCATCCTACCGGACCCGAATTCGTGCGGATATGGTCCTGGTGGCTTGAGGGCGTGGCTTGAGGCGGGCGCCGCGTAGGGATTGGCTGCGGCCGCTTATCATTTTTCGGCGCTTGTCAGTTATATGTTCATAAGCGGCGCTGCTTGGCTAGGCGCGGCAAAGCCGCGACAATGGGCGTCTTTCCCGCGTACGCGACGAGGTTTCCATGTCCGATACTCCCAAGATCATCTATACGCTGACCGACGAAGCGCCGTTTCTGGCGACCGGGTCGCTGTTGTCCATCATCGATGCCTTCACCGATGCGGCGGGTGTGGCCGTGGAGACGCGCGACATTTCGCTGGCCGGACGTATCGCCTCGCAGTTTCCGGATGTGCTGACTGATGATCAGAAGGTGTCGGACGATCTGACCGAGTTGGGCGAGCTGGCGTTCGATCCGGCGGCCAACATCATCAAGCTGCCCAACATTTCGGCGTCGCTGCCGCAGCTCAAGGCGGCGATCAAGGAGTTGCAGAGCAAGGGTTTCGCGTTGCCGGATTATCCGGACGAGCCGTCCACGGACGCCGAGCGCGAGACGCGCGCGCGCTACGACAAGGTCAAGGGCAGCGCCGTCAATCCGGTGTTGCGCCAGGGCAATTCCGATCGTCGTGCGCCGGCGTCGGTGAAGGATTACGCGCGCAAGCATCCGCATCGCATGGGCGAGT
>CAZSOU010000108.1:0-8110 GCA_964608595.1 uncultured Rhodanobacteraceae bacterium | reverse complement strand
AACAGTTCAGTCAAGCGGACGCGGGAAAAGCCCCGCGCCACTTACTTCAAGCGTTAGCGCCCAAGGGGGAGATGTTCGTGAACTTCAAGCGCTTGCCTATAGTTCTCGTTGCCTTCTCGCTACTCGTGGTGAGTTTCGCCGCCTATGCCATCAAGATGCCACCGCCGCCAACCAAAACTGAATTGTCGGGTGTGTGGGCAGGGCCTGATGATTCCGGTGCAGTTCTACGCTTGGAGCTAGATCAATTCGGCAAGGGCTTTCTCGTAATTAGCGGCCACGACCCCAGGTTCCTCACCAAGTACAAAGTAACACTCACCAAAATCAACATTTACAAACTTTCGTTCGTCGTGAAGTCCATTGGTCACGCAAAAGTCGGCTTCACGCTATCTGGTACATTTCACCCACATGCCATTGAGCTGCAAAGGCACCTTTCAACATTCGATCAAACTTGGGTTCACAGTGCTGTACTGCTTCGTAGCAAAAATTTGCAGTCGGGGTTAGAGCATGTACAAGCGGTTGGTGGCCAGCTTCAACATGGAGTTGGGCGCTAACAGTTCAGTCAAGCCGACCGCCAAACCGCTACGCGGTTCGTCGGCGGCTTACTTCAAGCGTTAGGCAACCTGATACGCAGTAACTTGGTCATGGTGCAAGGCGGTGTCTGGCTTGCGCAGCTTTTGGTCTTTCATTCGGCAAGTTCGGGTTGGCCTGCTTGCTTCACGTTTTTTGGCTTCGGTGGCTATGCGGCATGCAAATGCGGCTTGGTCTTTCTTCCATTTGGCCCGCAGGGGTCACGTGTGTCGGCTTCGGCCACAAGAGCATGCTTCGGCAAGTCGTACGCGAGCCTGCAGGTGAAGGTGTCATGTGACGTGTTGCCTTGTGGCGGTGGGTGCGGGTTGGGTTTACGCCAGGGCACAAGCTGTAGGCCGCGCAGTGCGTGGCTATGGTGGGTTTGCGGTGCGCCAGTCGTGTGTCGTGCCTGCAGGCGTTCGGGTTTGTCGTGGTTGTCGCCAGGTGGCGGGTGGGTCAGTATGGCCTTGGCGGGCAACGTCGCTAGGTCAGGGCGGTTGCCTAACAATTCAGTCAAGCCGACCGCCAAACCGCTACGCGGTTCGTCGGCGGCTTACTTCAAGCGTTATGTGCCACAGGAGCCTTTTCGCAAGTGGGGAATCAAACAACCTGCCTAGAGACATACGCTACTCTGCGGATATTCTCCAAGTCCCTGCACCCCGACGAAATCAGCAGCATCCTCGGAGTGCAGGCCACAGCGCCATGTCCAAAGCAGCCTGATTCCAAATACCGCACAAGGCGTGAGTATCACTACTGGTGTTGGTCAAGTTCCACCACGTTAGAGTCGCTCAACGGTCTTGAGCATGTTCGCGCGATCACGTCGGTACTGGAAGGCAAAGAACAGCAACTCCAACGGCTGCGCGAAGCCGGATGCGAGATTGATATATGTTGTTTCAGGGTTTCAACCGGGCAAGGCGGCCCGTTCCTTGACGTCCCTGCGCTTGCCGCGCTTGCACACCTCGGCCTTGAAATTTGGTGGGATGTCTACTTCGGAGACGACCCTGATGAGTACAAAATGGGTGCTACTGTCGGTAAAGCCGCGGGTGGTACATAACATTTCGCTGCAGCCGACCCAAAACCGCTACGCGGTTTCGGTCGGCTGAGCTCAGGCGTTAGCTTATGAAAAAGATCTGGCTACTGTTAGTCACCATCGCACTATTGGCCGCGCCGGTATCGTGGGCGGCGGCCGGCACCTCTGGCTCCGATAGCGCCGTCTTCGCGGGTCTCTTGGAACACATAGCGTGTCAGCCACCGACGCACGGCGAAGAACAGACTTTAACCGTTGTTGTGACCCGTACCGAGTCCTACGACAAGGAGAGCACGCCACAAGGTGTAGCCTCTGGCGTCGTTCGTTCGCTCAAGCGTCGCAACAAAGTGACACACAAGATGCCATCTGTCATGGCGTGCAAGAACGTCAGGTTCGTGTCGTGGTCAAAGTTGAAGGGCATTCTGGCGAAGGGTGGCTGGGATCGCTTCTACAAGCTGTTTCCCCATGCGGTAGACGTCCTACAGCTCACGCTTCCTGGGTACTCAAAGGACGGCAAAACTGCCGTAGTTCAAGGCCACACCTATTGCAAAGGGCTGTGCGGTCATGGGGTTTATTGGGTGCTTAAACACACCAACGGAAAGTGGGTAGTTGTTCATCGAACTCCTACGTGGTTAAGCTAACAGTTCAGTCAACCGGACGCCAAAACCGCTACGCGCTTTTGTCGCCGGTTACTTCAAGCGTTATGCGCCTAAAAGACAACTTCGCAAATTGAGGTCGTGAATTGAGCATCACACGTGCACTTGACAAGACCAGCAGCTTAGGTGCGCTGGTTTCTGCAATGTCCTGCGCCGGCTGCTTTCCCGCGTTGGGGTCGTTGGGCGCTGCCATCGGCCTCGGCTTCCTCGGGCAGTACGAGGGTTTTCTGTTCCACAAGTTGCTGCCCGGCTTGGCGGTACTCGCGCTCTTGGTAAACGCCTGGGCGTGGTATCGGCATCGCCAGCTCGCACGCGGCTTGCTCTCTGTGCTTGGCCCAGTCGCTGTATTGGTTGCGCTGCTGGTGGTCTGGAGCCAAGGCTGGAGCATCTATCTGTTCTACGCAGGCATTGCGCTTATGCTGTTCATGTCAGTCCTAGATCTGCTTCGTCCCGTCAAGGTGCCAACGTGTCGCGTGTCGAGCTAAATTCAGTCCTTACCTGCCCGGAGTGTGGTGCCACCGCGCAAGAGACAATGCCAACCAATGCATGCCAGTGGTTCTACGAGTGCAAGGCGTGTCACGCTTTGCTCAAGCCACTCCCCGGAGATTGCTGTGTTTTCTGTTCGTACGGTTCGGTCAAGTGCCCGCCCATCCAGCAGGGCAATTCATGCTGTGGCAGCGGCGCATAACAACTCGGTCAACCGGACGCAAACCCGCTGCGCGGGTTGCGCCGGTTACCTCGGGCGTTAGTTGCTCAAGGGGGGCTAAGGATGAAACGTCGCAATGTTGTATGGCTACTCGTGCCGATAGCTGTTGTCGTCGCGATCGCCAGTTGGAATTACTTTGCGGTACAACGCCCACTGTCGGGCACATTGAGTGCCGATCCACGCAACGATGGCCTCTCGATCGCCGCCCATTACGAGTGGTATGTGAACCCCTCCGTTTTGGTTTTCGATCTCCGAGGTATCTCAGGTACCAACAGCGAAGCCGATGTGCTTCGCAACTTGTTGCAATTTGCGAATGCCATGCAATCGCACAGGTTTGCCCATGTCGTGTTGGAGTACAAAGGAAGTCCCCGCTTCATGTTGGAGGGTGCCTACTTCCAACAAATTGGGAAGCAGTACGGCTACCAAAATCCAATTTACACGCTACGTACGCTTCCACAGCATGTCTATCATCTCGATGGCACCCCTGCCTTCGGCACATGGACGGGCGGGCTGCTCGGCGTTGTCGGCCACCAAATGCAAGACTTGAACACATTCAGCCGTCAATGGTTCCTTGCCGATGCAGCGAGCGGGAACTAGATTCAAAGAACACGGAAACTTAGGGGGAAATCATGCGTAAGGCTCATATCTGCGTGCTTGTCGTATTCTGCGTGCTTTTTGGAGGTTGTACAAGCCAACAGGCGGAAAATACTATTGCCACGCTGCACAAGCAGCTTAATGCAGCAAAAGCACAAAACACGAAGCTTGGCTCTGAGAATGAGAAGCTTAAGGCCAAGGTCAATCATCTAACAGGTGAAGTGAAAAAACTATCGGACACACCGGCTGCTCGGCTACAGTCCATCCGAAAGCTTGTTGCAAATAGCGATCTGCAAAAGGCTCGCGCGGCCCTCGAAGAGTTACACAGCAAGTATCCCAAGGCCGACGAAACGCGAACAGCCACACAGGTCGTCGCGAAACTATCCGAACAGGTCAAGGCTAAGCAGAGGGAAAAAGCACGTCTGGAGCGGTTGAAGTTCAGGGCGATCAGCGTCACACCAACGTTCACACACAACGGCCTCAAGTTCCACACTCTGAAGGTGTCGCGCACGCGGCGCTGGGTTTCCGACTCGTATCATTATGAGTATCACTACAGGGACGCTGACCGCGGCACAAGGTTCATCGTCCTACGTGTCAATATCAGTTCAAAGGCATCGAAGGATCCAAATCTATTCCCAGTAGCTGTCTACAAAGTTTCCGGCAAGAAGCTCATACATGTAGCAGACTTTGAGTACGCATTCAGGCGTTGGCGCGACTACGGCTCGTATCTTGGAAACTACAGCGACTCTGGAAACAGCTTTGCCAAGTCAAAAACCGTACGATTTACCTTGGCTGCGCAAGTAAGCGATGCGACTCTTAAGGCCCCGCTTCTAGTAATTGCATCAAACGAACAGTGTGTGGAGCGAATAAACAGAGATTTGGCCCCGGCGGTTGCATACTACGGTTTAAGCTGTAAGTCGCTCGAGCAAGAACTGTCCCTCGCAGACGTGGCCGGTAACAAGTATCATGTTATCAAGCGTTACAATTTCTAATAGCGGAAAACCCTGTATTTGGAAGCATTTTGGAAAGAGCAACTAACAGTTCGCTGCAGCCGACCGTCATCCCGCTACGCGGGCTGCCGGCGGCTGAGCTCAAGCGTTAGTCGGTTCGCTCTGCCAGCTTCATGCAAGAGGGTGGCAGTGCAGCTCAAGGCGGGCATGGTTTCAACGGCACGTTGTGGTTCCAGGGGAAATTTTTGCGCAAGCTTGAAGCTCACGCGATGCATCAAAGCCTCACTCGCCATGTCTCGGCCAGCCATGCCGTTCTGGCCGTGGTAAGTTTGTAGTGTGCGGTTGCGGGTTTGGGGTTCGCGGCTGGGCAAATGTCCTCGTCCAAGCGTGCCGCGTCGCAACCGTCTAACAATTCGTCCAAGCGGACCGGCAAAAAGCGCCGGCCGCTTAACTCAGGCGTTAGACGATGGGTGAAGATCTCGCCGCTCAGAACCAAAGAATCTCGGACAACATCCGAGAGTACGGGTGGCACTGCCTCCATGTCTTCCCAACTAAGGAAGGCCAGGACAAGTTCAGCTATTCCATTGGCTTCGGCGAGTCTTACGGTTCCCCGGAGGTGTTGATCTTCGGGTTGGAGCGGGAAAAAGCCCATGCTTTGCTCAATGAGTGCGCTCACTTGTTCAAAGGCGGACACACCATTGTTCCCGGCGTCGAGGACGGTAGCGTTCTCGCAGGTGACTATAAGGTCGTCTTTAAGCCTGTTCGCCCGGACAGGTTGGGTGAGTACTTGGGCACCGCTGTGCGGTACTACAAAGACAAGCCCTTCAGTGCGGTGGTCATGTTTCTTCCGGATCGGCAGCACCGTTTCCCTTGGCAACTGGGCTACGATGACATTCCGGCGGAGGAGCCGTTGGCCATCGTCTAACAATTCATTCAAGCCGACGCCACTTCGTGGCGCGGCTTAATTCAGGCGTTAGGGCTCAATAACGGTGTTCGTACTAGCACAACAAACACTGCTCGAAATGGATAATGCCTTGGTGGCGTTAAACACCCTTGTACCGGCGCCACGGGCCGTGCCTTTCAAAGATGGCGTTGTATTTCGCCATGTCGAGCAGTTGCCGGAGCAAGCAGTCGTGCAAAAGCTGGCACGCCTGCCGTCCGGCCTTCGCGCTATACAGTTGCTCCTCGACAGCGGCTATTTCCAGGAGCAGGCCGCGCTCGAGCGGATCGTCGACGAAATCGGCGAAGATGTGTTTTTTCTCTCCATACCCATAATATTTGGCGGCGAAGAGCAAATACACAGGGACTATCGTCAGGCGTTTTTCGCCGAAGAATACGACGTCGCCACGGGTGCACCGGTTCAGCAGCCTCGCCCTATGCTCAGTCGCAAAAAAATTCGTGCCTATATCGCACGTTCGCCGCTAGGCACAGGAGATCCGAGCGGGCACGTTGCTGTGGGCAAGACTCTCAGCAAAGCCTACTCGGGGTTTGTACACGCTGCCTCACCGCACATCATGGATATGTATGGCGGCAATCCACCCCGGTTCCACACCGCTGGAATGTTGGGCACGCCTCGCGAGGCCGAGCATCGAAGCGATGTCATCAACTACTATTACCGCAGCACTACTGCGTTCGTGGTTGCCGCGCGCGCCCTTGGTCACCAGCCAGTTTACAATCGGTTGTTTGCACTGTTCCGGCAGTACGAGGTTGCATTAGGGTTCGCGGCATGAGCCCTAACCAATCATTCAAGCGGACGGCTGCGCCGCCGCTTAACTCAAGCGTTAGTCGGCAGTGCAGCAGTCATGATTTCAGGGGGAGTTCGTCGCAACATGAAGCCGGTCGCACGCACCAGCATCAGAGCAGCTTCGGCCAGCATCGTCGCAGTCATTTCGCGTGCGGCTTGCGGGAATGTTTCTGTTGCTCTGGCGAGCATCGCTTCCAGCGCCAAGTTCAATGCATTCGGTGCGTTCACGGCATGGGCTTCATCGCTTCGTTCAACATCGGGCGTTGCCATGGTGGCACCGCCGTCTAACACGGCGGTCAAGCGGACGGCGTACCGCCGCCGCTTACCTTTGCGTTAGGCGTCTTGGAGAAAGTTCGATGCGTTCACTGAGAATCATCGCGGTCGCGGTACCGACGTTGCTGTTTTTGGCGGGGTGCACCTCCACACAACAGCCATCTAGCGCGAGCAACGCAATCAAAAAGCAAGGGCAGGAAATAGCGACATTGCAGGAAGACGTGTCATTGCTCAAACAGCAGCTGGCGCAGGTACAGAAGACTCAAGGTCAGAGCAACCTCTCTAGGCAATGCGCGCTAGACGCGGAGAAGTGGTACAAAAAAGAATTGTCGAATGGGTTCTCAGCCCCAGTAACCGGTGGCGGGCACGTGTACGAGGGCGTGTCGGGATACCAAGTCCACTACAGCAAATCCCAGCACGGATGCTTTGCGTTGGTGCACAAGGTGTTCCTGTCCACACGCGCAAAGACAAGCGTTGGCACATTTATCCAAACAACCCTTCTGTACAACGTCTATGAGAACAGTGAAATCGGCGGGCTTACGATTAAATTCCCTTCTCAAATCGGTATATGTGAGGTTGCAAACGTGCAGTGCAAAACGAAACAAGAGTGGATCGCGCTAGCACGACCGTATCTAAATTCGTAAGATTATTTCTGGTGGCAGAGAGCCGCCTAACAGATCGGTCAACGCGGACACTCGGCCCGATAGGCCTGGTGCCGGTTACCTCAGCGTTAGGCACCAGTAGAAAGGATTTCGCAAATGAACCCAAAGATGCAGGCACTTCTATGCGCGGTGCTTCCACAAGACCTCAATGTAAAGGGTGTTACTGAATGGGGCGCGGCAAAGGCAAGTACACGCCACCGTGAAGGCCGCCTTGTTGGCAACATCATCTTGGCTGGGTTTGCCGTGGGTGCGGCATTCAGCTACATCTTGGGCCACGATATTTCAATCGGTATCATTGCAGGCGGTTTTGGTGGCTTACTGCTTGGTTGGTGCATCGTCGGCTGGCAACGGCATCGTGCTGTTGCCTAACAGTTCATTCAAGCCGACCGTCAAACCGCTACGCGGTTCGCCGGCGGCTTAATTCAAGCGTTAGGGGGCGATACAACATGAAAATGCGAGCATATTACCCGCACATACTATTGGCACTTGTCTTACTTGCAACGACAGGCTGCGCCACCACGAAGGCAGAGCTAACCAGCAATACCGAAAAGATGCAGGTATGGGAAGTAAGCGCACCAATCGATAAAGTTTTCCGAACTTATAAAGACTACTCAGAAGCAAACCTTAGTGGTGGTGACTTCCTTTGGAGCGGAGGATTGAGGGTCAAAGGGTATTTTTATGGCTCGGATGCAGAACTATCCATCAAGATGGAAGGTAATCCATTGGCAAGGGTCATGTATTTACACTTTGAATTCTATGAAAACCCCGAAAATACGAAGGTCAAAGTCTGGTATTACAACGGCCCTTGGAGAAAGAATGCCGAAAGATTCAAGGCGTTATTGCCTACAAGAGTTATAAGCGCCCCCTAACAAGGCGCTGCACCGGGCAGCTACTCCGCTGCGCTCCATAGCTGCCGATGAGCTTGGGCGTT
>CAZSOU010000107.1:0-8346 GCA_964608595.1 uncultured Rhodanobacteraceae bacterium | reverse complement strand
ATCGGCTGATGTCATCGGCTTCATTACAGGGAGCCTCGAAAAACCGTTGCACCCTGAAGTGACCTTTGTGGGAGGGGCCGGTGGCCCCGACGGATCTTGCGGTACATCCTGTCGGGGCCACCGGCCCCTCCCACAGGAAACGCCGCTGATGCGCGGTTTTTCGAGGTTCCCTGCAGGAGCGCATCTAGTGCGTGACCGCCTCAGGCATCCAGATCCGGGATCAACCGGCTTTCCAGCCGCGAAATCGCATCCTTCAACTGCAATTTGCGCTTTTTCAGGCGAGTCAACTGCAATTGATCGCTGGGCGGCGCGTCCGACAGTCGCGAAATGGCGGCATCAAGGTCGCGATGTTCCATGCGCAATTCGGTCAGGCGCTGGGTGATACGGGCGGATTCCTCGATTTGCATGCTGAAATGCGTTCAACCTGACGGGATTCTTCGTGGTGTGCGCGTGCTCGCGCCCCTGCAAGTGTAGCGCGCGTGACGCACGGTGGCGTGCGTATACAATGGCCCGTTCTTTCCCTGCGCGTTCCGCCACCGAGGAGTTGCCCGGCCCATGTTTTTTCGCAATCTGACGCTGTTCCGCTTTTCCGCTTCCGTGGCCTCCGGGCTGGATACGCTGGACGAGGCGTTGGACGAGCATCGCCTGCGCCCGTGCGGCCCGCTGGAAATGACCACGCGCGGCTTCGTTTCGCCTCTGGGCGGCGGTGATGACGAGGCTCTGGTGCATCGTGTCGGCGAGCACGTTCTGGTCAACGTGGGCACCGAAGACAAGCTGTTGCCCGCCGCAGTGGTCAATCAGGAGCTGTCGCGCAAGGTGCGCAAAATCGCCAGCGACGAGGGCCGCTCCGTGGGCGGACGCGAGCGCAAGCGGATCAAGGCCGAAATCCTCGATCAGCTGCTGCCACGCGCGTTTGCACGACCGTCGCGGTTGGCGGCATGGCTGGATCGCCAGCATGGCTGGCTGGTGCTCGATACCGCCAGCCGCAAGGCCGCCGAGAATGCGCTTTCGGCCTTGCGTGACGCCATGGGCAGCTTTCCCGCCGTGCCTCTGGCGCCGGAAAAATCACCGCGCCAATGCATGACCGAATGGCTCACCACCGGCGAGCTGCCCGCCGGGCTGGCGCTCGCCGACGAGTGCGAATTGCGTGAGCCCGATGGCGCCGGCGGCGCGGTGGTGCGTTGTCGTCATCAGGAACTTGAAAGCGACGAGATTCGGGAGCATCTTCGCAATGGCAAGCAGGTGTTCCAGCTTGGGCTGTCGTTCGATGACCGCATCGGTTTCGTGCTTGGCGAAGACCTCGCCATCCGCAAGTTGCGTTTCTTCGACGTGGTGACCGAAGAGCTCGACACGATGCAAAACGACACCGCGGCCGAGGAAATGGACGCGCGCATGGCCCTGATGACGCTGGAGCTCACCCGTTTGCTGGAAAAACTGGAACAATGGTTCGGCCTGCCGCGGCCGGCCGACGCCTGAACCGTTTCGGGCTGCGGCGGCAGGTTGTTTCGACACGAAGATCACGCCTCATGACCCGTCCATCCGCCTCCACCGACTGGCTGGAGCTCGCCACCCCCGCCGGTGGCATCATCAAGGTCCGCAAGGCCGCGCATCCGCGCGCGCGGCGCTTGCGTCTGACCGTCACATCGGGCGGGGCGCGCGTGAGTTATCCCAGCGGCACGCATCCGGCGCAAGTGACCGCCTTCTTGCGCCAGAATGCGGATTGGTTGCAGCGCAAACTGGACGAAATGCGCATCGACGCGGCCACCTTGCCGACATTGCGCGTCGGTCATGCCACCGACATTCCCTTGCGCGGCGAATCCGTGCGATTGACCTGGGGGGAGGGCGCCTATCCCCGCGTCGAAGAACGCGGCCACACCCTGCGCTTGATCGTGCCGCGACCGCACACCCGCGCGCTGCCGATCGCCCACGGGCTGTTGGCCGCGTACCTGGAACAGCACATGCGTCGCGACCTGTCGCGCTGGCTGCCGCGCTACGTGCCGCGCCTCGGTCTGGCCCCCACGGCGTTGCGTATCCGCCCCCTGAAAAGCCTCTGGGGAAGTCTCGACACGCGCGACCGCATCAACCTGGATCTGGCCCTCGCGCTGGCACCGGCCGACGCCTTGCGCTACGTGCTGGTGCACGAGCTGTGCCACCTCAAGGTACGCAACCATTCGCCCGCGTTCTGGAAATACGTGGCCGAGCTGTATCCCGCCTGGCAAACGCAGCGCGACTGGCTACGCACCCACGGCAGCATCCTCAAGGCCCAGATGGACCGTCTGATCGCCGACATCGCCGATTGAAACCATCTCGTGCAGGGCGAGGACGTTTGTCTGGCACGCCCACGCCACGTGCACGGAATCACCTGCCGGCGAGGCGGCGCAAAAACGGGATGCGGGCCAGACTCAGGCCGATGATCACGCCCAGGGCGTCAAACAGAAAATCCCACACCGAACCGGTGCGCAGCGGCAGCAGCATCTGCCCGACTTCGATGGCGCCCCCCAGTGCCAGCATGGCCAGCACTTGCGGCCACCAGGCGCGTCGCGCGAAGGCCAGGCGTGTGCACAGCGCCAGCGCGGCAAAACCGAGCGTGTGGTACAGCTTGTCTTCCTCGTGAAAGGTTTCGGGTACCGGGTTGGCGGTCAAACCCGCATACAGCAAGATGACCACGATGATGACGAGGATCGCGCACAACAGGGTGCGCCGCGTGGACCTTGTGCGCGTGCTCATTGCGTGATCAAGTTGAAGTTCTTGTCGAACAACAGCGAATCACGCCCGGATGTCAGCGCGTACAAATCGTAATGGCGGGCCAGGCGGGCGCCGCCGTCGCGGATCAGCGGTTGCCACACGAAGTTGGCGACGCTGGGGGTTGATTTGGGCAGCATCAGGTCGAATGGAATGGTAAGGAAAAAGCCCTTGTCGAAGCTGCCTTCGCCGAATTGTTCCCGCGACACGTCGGTAAAGGTGGCCCACACGCCCATGCGCACGCCGTTGTTGAAAATGCGCGACAGCCCCAGTGTGCCGCCCCAGTCACCGGCCAGATAACGTCCGGCCGTCACCGTGGCCAGCACGTTGTGGTAGCCGGTCTTGATGTAGGCGGTCACGTGGCCGGTGGTGACGTGGTAATCACGGAAACCGAAGTGTTGCTTGAACCCGCGCTGGCGCACCCAGTTGACGTTTGCGCTCCAGGCGACCGGGCTGTCCATCGGGCGGTACAGCACTTCGCCGCCGACGCCGCCGTACATGCTTTCCAGCAGTCCGCCGTACACCATGCCGTACCAGTTCCGCGACAACTTGCGCGCGTAGTTGAGTTGCAGGTTGGAAAGGTTCAGGCGCGACGTCGTCAGGTATTCGCGAATGTGCGTGCGCACGCGCGGCAGCTTGGACGGTGCGTCGTATTTGAACTTGTCGTAATTGTCGATCAGATCGAACTGGGCCGACGTGCTCAGCCAGAAATGCCGCGTGAAACGGTATTCGGCGTTGTAATCGAGGTTGAGCCGGTACAGCACGAACGCGTCCGGTCCGCCGATGTTCTCTTTCAGGTTCACGCCGAAGCCGCCGCTGTAGTGTTTGAACGGCGCCTGATAAAGCACATCGCGCGAGGACGTGGTATTGGGCTGGTCGCGCTCCACGCTGCGGCGAAAATCGGTCAGCGACACGTCGTGATCGAGCAGTTTGTCGAAGCGTTGGCGGTGCACGCTGGTCTGCACCACCGGCATGCCCTGGCGCGTATCCACCAGCGTGAACCAGTTGATGCCGTCGCCGAGCGAATGGTCGAGGATGCGTGACGCGCGGCCGATGGTTTCGGCCGGGTAGAAAAAGCGGTGCGGTGAGCCTGTCACGTAAAGTTCATGGCCGCGTTGCGCCACCTGTTCGACCTTGAACCCGGCATTGTCGTTCAGACGCTGGCTGATGGCCGCCCAATCGGCCTTGTCCGGTGCGGTGGTGACAGGCTGCTCCGGCGCGGGTTCCGGTGGCGGGTCCAACGCCTTGGACATGGGCGGCGCATGGCCGATGTTGCCGTGAAACGTGATGCCGAACAGCGCCGTGTTGCCGCGCTCGTAGCCCAGGTTGATGTCGAAATTTTTGTTGACGCGATAGACCAGCCCCAGGTTGAATGGCGAGTCCTGCTCCAGCTTGTTGTCCTTGGGCTCGTGCTGGTAGTTGTTGCCGTCGTATTCGAGTTTCAGGCGCAAAGGTGCCCAAGGCGTCTGGTACTCGATGCCGCCGAACAGGGATGCAGGACCACGGAAGAAGTGTTTGGCGTTGAATTCACCGGTACCCGAAGAATCGTTTGGGCGGTGATTGAAACGGTCATCGATCCAGCCGAACGGGTTGTGAATGTTGCCGCGCGCGCCCGTGTAACCCCAGCCCAAGCCCATGCTGACGTCGAAATCGCCGAAGCGCTTGCTGGCTACCACGTACTCGCCCGCGAACAGGCCGGTTCCGCCCACGTCGCGTGCGCCTACAGACAAAGCGGGAAGCCAGCGGCTTTCGCGCCATAGCCGTACCTTCACGTCCACCGCCTTGTCCTTGTAACTTTGATCCGGGGTGTAGATATTGTATTGGCGGTTGGAAATGTCGGTATAGCGAAACGTCCCCTCCAGCCACGAAAACGGCTGAATGGAAATGCTGTAACGCGTATACGGCACGGTGCGATTGGCGTTGAAGCTGAACTCGCCGGCCGGCGCCATGCGCGCCGACGGCATCTGCAACAGACCCACGCCGCCTTCATCGTCCTGGGTCCAGCTGTCGATCGACTGCGCCAGCACCGGCGCGGCCAGGGTCAGCCCCAGCAGCGGCAACAGACACTGGACGAGGCGTGTGCGCTTCATGGACGAACCCTCGTGGTGTCAGACAGCACTTGCGTGGACAGAAAGCGTGCCGCGTCATGGTTGAAACTGTCGCGCACCGGCGCGGGAACAAGTTTGGGTGCAACGGGCACGTAAAGAATCGCGCCGGGTGCCAGCGGCTGCGTGCCATGCCGGTTCCACAGCGCAATCGCCTGACGCGTGACGTTGCCGTCCGGCTGAATGATGTACAGCCAGTCCTTGTCCGCGGCGGGCGCCGGTGTACAGGCCGGCAAGTAATCACGCGCCGCCTGCATCGGCACCAATGGCAGGGTGCACGGTTTTTGCACGGCCCCCACCACACGAACCGTGTCCGGACGCGTCGGGTAGATGATCCGGTCGCCCGAGGCCAGCAGGTGGTTCCGGTCGGAAATTTCCAATGGGCGCGGGTCCAGCAACGTTCCGCGTTGACGCCCGGTCACCGGCAGCGCGCGCCAGTGTTTTTCAAGGCGCGACGCCAATGCCGTCAAAGCCGTATCGCCGTCCAAACGGGCCTGGCCCCGCAGCAGCGTGACGTCGTACATCAGCCCCGCTTTCCAACGCGTCTGCGTCTTGCGCAACGAAGCGCGCAACCAGGCCGCCCCCAGCGGGTAGGCATCCGGCAAGACATCGGCCTTGAGCACGGCATCACTCAACCGCGCCCCGTCCGGCAACGTTTGCGGGCCGGGTTGCGCCACACGGCCCGTCACCTGCACGTTCACGGCTCCGGCAAAAGCAGGCGCGACAAGACACACCGCCATCATCATTCCACCCAACAACGCCCCCCAGCGCCGCGCGCCCACCACAGAAGCGCACTTCATGCGCGACCGCCATACGGGGCGAAAAAACGGTACGTTGTCGCGCGTGAGATGCGCGCCTGCGCAGGGGTACGTCATGATCCGCTCCCGCGATACGGTCGCAGCTCGGTCAGCGTCAGCGTCAACCCGCCCGGAATGGTCTGACGACTCTTCCACACGAACCCGTCGCTCGGATCGACCCAATAGCGGTTGTCGGCGACAAAGTCCACGGCCGGAGCCCGGATATGTTCGTCAACCTGCATCAAGCGGTGCGTCCGACCGAGAATGGTCACCTCGTGGATGCCCGCGGGGGTCAGTGTCGACGTGGCCGTGACACCGTAGCGGTAGCCGGGCAAATCCATCGAGCGCGTGGTTTTGACGGGTGCGGTCAGGTGTTGCAGACCGCGGCGAAACGGGCTGTCGGCAGGCAGTTGCGTGGCAAGGATGTCCGGCGCCATGTTCCAGCTTTTGGTCAACACCCCATGGCGCAGGAACAGGATGCCGTTGCCCGCGTCATACCAAGCCTCGCGCCCATGGTCGATGTTGCCCAGGATCAGCAACGCTTCGCCTTCCCGGGAGCTTGCTTCAAGCTGGTAGTACGGTTTGGCCGCCACACTCGCCGGCGTGGGGTTCACCGATGACGTGGGCGGATGGATCAAGCGGCCTATCGAGGCGATCGACGCCTCGGACAGCGTGGAGCAGCCCGCGACCGCCAGGACCAATCCCGAGATCAGGCAGGCACAGGCCAACCGGCGCATCATGCGAGCCTTACTTGGCAGCGTCGTTTTGCGCGCCGGCCGCATTGCGCAAAATGGCCGACAGCGGCAACAACTGGCTCAGGAAGCGGTTCCAGCGCGTCACGCCGGCCGCGCCCACGAATACCACGTCACCTTCCTGCAAACGGAAGTTGTCCGCCAGCACGAAGGCGGCCGGGGATCTGGCGTTCAGTTGATACACGGTGGCCGGAGCCTTTTCCATGTTGGCCACGCCGCGAATCACGTATACGGCCTTGCCCTTGGACGTCACTTGATTGAGTCCGCCCACTTCACCCAGTGCCTGCGACAAGCTCATGTCGCTGGTCTTGAAGGGCAGGGCCTGCGGCTGGCGCACTTCGCCCATCACGTAAATCTGGTGATGATCGTTGTAGGACAGGAAAACATGATCGCCCGGTTTGAGGTAGATGTCGGACGGGCCTTTCATGCTGTGGCGCAACGCATTGATGTCGAGGTGGTAATCCACGCCGTCGCGTTCCAGCACAAGATCCGACAGATCGGCCGTTTTCGGGTCGGGTTTGGCCACGCCCAGAGCCTGCGCCAATGTCAGCGGTGTGACCGTGATCGGCTGCGTCCCGGGGTTCTGGAACGCGCCGTTGAACCAGACGCGTTTGCTGTCGTACTTGATGATGTTGACGTCGACCTGCGGCTGCTCCACATAAGCAGCGAGCTTTTTCGCGATATACGCGCGCAATTGCTCCAGGGTCATGCCCTTGACCTGGATGGAGCCCACGAACGGGTAGTACAGCGTGCCATCCGGGCGGACCAGACGGCCGTTGGCGTAAATCTGCTGCTGTGCGCCGGCCGGCGCGGTCAGTTCGGGGTGGTCCCAGACGGTGATGTAGAGCGTGTCGCCCGGGCCGATGTGGTAAATGGGCGGCTGATAGTCAAGCAGGGCTGATGGAACGCCTTGCTGTTGCGCCGCCGCCTGGTCCATGGCGATCAACTTGGGCGTGATCTGCACCAGGTCGACGCGACTGCCGAGATCCGAGTCGTTGTCTTTCAACGCGCCGGTATCCATGCGTTGGCCGGGCGCCAATGCACACCCTCCCAAAAGCGCCACGGCAAACATCATCCCCGCAACCGACAGCTTCTTCATCGGCAAAGCCCCAAGTCAATCAAATTGGATGTTCGTCAAACCGATGCCGCAAAGCAATGCGCCCCGAAAAAGGGTGGCTGCATCAACGCAAGGCCGGCAAACAGCACCAGGGCCGAATACGGGACATGGTCTGGCAAAAAAGTCAAAAGAAGGGCGTGCGAGCCCGAACGAGCTCGCACACCCTGTATTTCTCAAGACACAAACTGAATCTGGATCAGTTGGTGCCGGTGGTGCCGGTCGAACCGGTGGTACCCGTACCACCCGTGCCCGGCGTCGTGGCCGGCGGATTGTCGCCGCCGCCATTGCCCGCCAGGATGACCGCGGCACTCACGACGATGATGCTGCCGGCGACCACGCCTTCAGTGACGCGTTTGGAGGCGGCACTTTGTGCACCCGCCGCACCCGGCACCGAAGCCGCGCTGGACTGGCCCGCCATCGCCGCACTCGTGGCTTGAGGCTGGGCATGAGTTGCCGGAACGCCTGCCTGGACCACACACATGGCACCCATGAGGCTGGCGGCAACGGCACTGGCAATGAGCTTTTTCATGAGTTGGCTCCTTCTAGTTTCCGTGAAAAACACCCGTGAAGGGGCGAGTATATAACGATTCGTCCCCGTTGACGTGGATATCCCGTCAACAAGTTCCCTGCGCGCCGAACGCGCTTCGTCAGGTTTGTTGTACCACTATTTTCGCCTCATTGCCTGAATAAACAAGGCCACCTTCATGCAACGCGCCGAAACCGCCATCATGCCAGCAGGGCGCCTCGAAAACCCGTTGCACCCTGGAGCGACCCGTGCGGGAGGGGCCGGTGGCCCCGACGGATCCTGCGGTACATCCTGTCGGGGCCACCGG
>CAZSOU010000106.1:0-8395 GCA_964608595.1 uncultured Rhodanobacteraceae bacterium | reverse complement strand
GTTTGGATGGCTAAATTATAGCCGGTGGCGAGGACTTGTTCAGAGTTTCCTTAGCGAGTCGCATCAATGGAGGGTTACGGAAGGTAATAATTTTGATGTCCATGTAATGAATATAGACATCTTAAAGTCTCATTTGTTGCAAGAAAAAAATAGTCATTTTTGTTTTTATGTAAAATGTATTAGCGAGAGTCTAATTGTGTATGATGAGTTAAAGGCGTGTGCCATACGAAATATGGCAAGAGATATATACACAACAAATTATGATTTCCATGACTGGGAGAGAATAAAAATAAATTTATTATCAAAATTAAGGAGTTTCTATAGGAAAAGAGATTTTTTAGGTGCAGTAATTTATTATTCCGAATTAATGGATCATGTCGTTCGCATACTGTCAATCCATCAAACTGGATGGCATGCAAGGTTAGATGTCATGATTGATTGGATTAAAGAGGTGATACCAAATTATTATAGAAATTTGTACCTATCCTATAGAGATGCGATTAATGGAAAGCCCGACAAGCTTTATTGCGTGTGTGCTGAAGTAGAAGCATCAGTATGTAAGTCGGTAAGTATCAATAAAAGTTTTTCAATATCACCAAGTGACGGAGCAAAGTTAAATTTATAAGAATAAGTGATATGCAGTATGTAAAGGTGCTTGATAGGCGGGTGTTGCCTGTGAGTAATAAATTCAAACTACCTTTTTAGTAGATAAAGGGGATGCGTTAGTTCATCAAATGCAACCTTTATGCCGGTATCGCTACGGCATGATAGCGACTGATTGGAGAAGACCAATGAAAGGTTTGTTACCGAAGGAGATGGATTGCGTTACAGGTGGAATGTTGCCTCCTATCCGACCAGGAGATGGCGGTGGCGGCGGCGGTCAAGTAAGTTTCAGTTCACAGCATCTGTCGGGATCAAAGTCGAGTACCAGTGAGACTATCAGTTACCAAGGCAACTCTTGGACCGCGACTGCTAAACATAATCTTAATACTGGCAGCTACAATGAGACTCTTACTGGCCATATGGGGTCATCTGATTCCCCGCTGCAGGTGTCAGTTGGTTACGGGGAAGGTGGCCAATGGAATGGAGATATTGGTGTTAACTACGACGGTAATCATCTCGAATTTCACAATGACGGAAAAACAAGTTTCAGCTATGACTTTGATGATGGGTGGTCGTTAACTGGTAATTACAATGCAAGTACTAACCATTGGTCTATAGCGGGTCATGATGAATTTGGGGGTGATGGGTGGTCATGTACCGCAGATGGCAGCCTAGACCAGCATGGTTTTCAAGGTCTATTTCATTGTGATTGGAGCTTTTGATTGATGGGTTCGCGACGAATGAGTACAAATTTTTTTAAAAGAGCATTTTGCTTGTTTGTCGTGTTTTCTACCTGTATTCCGTCCGCGCTTTTTGCACAGCGCGGGCGGAATGTTCTTGAGGTTCATGTCAGAGAAAGCGCAGGAATTTCCAAGGCCGTACAAGCTGGAGATATCAATAAGCTGAAGTCGATTTCTATCTCGTCAGACCACTCGATGGAGCGAGATTTGGCCAAGGCAATGCTTGATAGAATGAAAGGCCGTCTAAAATTTTCCGATCAAGATGCAAAAAAATGTCTCAAGGATGCCCATAAGGTAAATTCAGTAGCACGTTATGCCGTCCTAGATTTACTATGTAGCGAAGTTCTTGCGGGTAACTACTTTATGAATAGAGATTATGCCGCATGGGCGAGTAATATAAATGCTGGAATTCGTCGTACAAAGGCATCATGGGACGCTCATATTGATGGCCCATATATATTCTCTGGCATGATTGGTTTAGATACGGATAAAGTAGAGCATATTGGTCCTCGGCCGGACTTTAATCTGTTACCCAAGGGAGCAATTATTAACCGCCTTATTCCCACGTGGCCAGATGGATCGCAGGGTCTCCGTTATGACAGGTATGGATCGGGCCCGCCTTGGGTAACTAAGTTGATGGTCAATGGTGTCCCGATTATTGCACGCGTTGATACTGGTGCAGTTGTTACCAATATCAATAAAAGTGATGCGGAGCGTGCTCACCTTAAGATATTAGCTAATAAGTTTATTTCATTTTCACATTTTAAGGCACCCGGTGCAGTTCCATCTGAATTACGTGAGGTGCATATATTTCGTGTCGGAAAGTATAAAGTTGGCGGGTGGAGGGTGGCGGTTTCGTCGGGGTATAATGTTTTAGGCATCGACTTTCTTCGTACGCTTGGTGTGTTTCGTGTTGGACAATATAAATTGAAGGTGCTGAACAAGGCGCCGAAGAATTGTAATGATCCTTTGCGAGTTATTAGTAATTGGCTTGGCAATAACTACATTATTGCTTTGTTCAAGGTTAATGGGAAAACTAGCCGTGTTCTTCTGGATACTGGTAGCAGTAATTCATTAACTGTAGAGGAAAAAGATCAAGTATTAGTTCCTGGGAACCAATATGCGAAAGCGAAGGATATCGACTTTGCAGGACATATTCGAAAAATTATGCGAAGGCGCTCGCGGGCGACGATTGAAGGCATTCCAGTTATCATGGATCATGTTGTGTCCAAGCCCAATGCTTCCTATGATTATGTTCTAGGGTCAGGTGCATTAAAGAATATGGATTTGATAGTTGATTTTCAATCGATGCATGCATGCCTCACCGAAAATAAGAGTAATGGATAGTTATTTATTGATTTCCTTAAAATGGTTGGAAAATAAATTTATGGTTAAGTTTTGTGCATGAACTGTGTTGGCCACGTTATTAATTTTGCAAAAAAAAAATGTTATATTTTAGCCTATAAATAAGGTGTTCTATTTAATTTCGAAAAGGTTATTCTAAATGTTGAATATCATTCTAGAAAATATTGTAATTTGGCAGTGAAGTAGATCGCCTCTTGGAGTGTCTGGCTGTGGAGATCGATGGCAGGTTAAGTGCCGATAATAAACCATTGACTTTGTTTGCTGTGGTTGGCGCTATCGATTTTTGAGACATAACTTGTTGACTTATTCATGGCTCAATCTTCCTAAGTAGCCCTAGCCCCAAAAAGATGGGGCAGTTCAATTAACACTAATTTAGTCAAGAATTACAGTAAACCCACTCGAGTGAAGACACGGATTGAGCATGGATGGTTTATTTCGCGAAGAAGCGATTAAGTCGCAACAATCGCAGTGGCTGGGATCGACGCGTCTTGCTCTTCCTGTATCGTACCGAATATGGGGTTGGCTGGCGGCATTGACCATAATGCTTTTGCTCGGCTGGCTTTTCTTCGGACACTACACGCGACGTGAGCACGTGGCTGGTCGCTTGGTACCCGATGCTGGCTTGGTTCGCATCACAGCTCGCGTCGCCGGTACCGTGACCGATTTACAAGTCCACGAGGGCGCGCATGTCGACAGGGGACAAACACTTTTGGCTGTGGCTGGCAGCAGGAGCAGCCAAGCAATGGGCGATACCAATGCCGTCGTGGCAGCCAAATTGCGTTATCAGCAAGTCCAGTTGCGGGCCACCTTGAAAGAACTCAAAAGCGAAACAGCCATGAAGGCAGCTGGTTTGCGCCAGCACAAGGCGTCACTTGCGGCCCAGATTGCTGAGCTGACGGATCAAATCCGTCTACAGCACAAGCAGGTGCAAACTGCCGCCAATCTGGTGGAAAGGGTTACGCCATTGCACAGGCAAGGCATCGTTTCATCGGTCGAATTCGACCAATATCAGGCCGATGCACTGACTCAGAAAAGTCGACTGAAAAGCTTTCGCCAGCAACGCCTGAGCCTCAAGCAGCAACGTAAGGCCTTGCGCGTGCAATTGAGCCAGTTGCCTTTGGATACCGCAGCCACGATCCACAAACTGCATGGCCAGCTAGCTCAATTGGGAGCATCGTTGGCGCAAAACGCGGTGGACGAAGCGGCCGTATTGCGTGCGCCGGTTTCCGGAGTCGTGTCGGCCGTACTGGTGCAACCCGGACAGATAGTTCAGCCCGGGCAAGCATTGGTTGCCGTGGTGCCGCAAGACGCCTCACTGCAAGCACAGCTGCTGGTGCCCAGCGGCGCCATTGGTTTTGTGCACAAGGGCACGCCAGTTGTGCTGCATTACCAAGCATTTCCATATCAGAAATTCGGAGCACAGCATGGCAAGGTCGTGGCGGTATCGCGCAATGCCCTGACCAGCGCCGAAGTTTCCGCATTGCTGGGCCAGCAAGCCCCACCGGAATCTCTATATCTCGTCAAGGTTCATCTGGCCCGGCAGACCATTCAGGCTTATGGCAACCCACAGGCCTTGTTGCCGGGGATGAGTGTGGATGCCGACTTACTGCTGGATCGGCGTCGCATGATCGAGTGGATTTTCGAGCCTCTGTACGGTATTGCCCGCAAGGGCGGGAACAAATCCTGACATGGAAGCTCAAGCAAGCGCAAGCGTAACAGCAGCATCAAGACTGAACTTCGGCTGGGGCAAACGCCTGCCCGTGATCCGCCAGAGCGAAGCTGCCGAATGCGGGCTGGCCTGTCTGGCCATGATTGCCGGCTATTACGGTCATCACGTGAAACTGCCGACATTGCGTCGGCAATTTTCTCTGTCTTTAAAAGGTATCACATTGACGCGGCTGGTCGACATGGCAAGCGCGTTGGGACTGGCTTGTAGACCTTTGCGATTGGACATGGACGAACTGTCCCGCTTGGCCACGCCATGCATTCTGCATTGGGACATGGATCACTTCGTAGTGTTGCGTGAAGTGCGCAAACGACATGTGGTCATCCATGATCCGGCGGTGGGCGAGCGACATCTGAAATTAGATGATTTGCGGCCACATTGGACCGGCATTGCCGTGGAGGTGAGCAAAGGTCCGAACTTCAAACGCAAATCGCCACCACCGCCTGTGTCGCTGCGTAAGCTGGCCGGTTCTGTGGAAGGTCTGGGTCGCGCATTGAGTGTGGTGTTCAGCCTGGCTTTGTTGCTGGAGCTGATCAGTTTGCTCTGGCCGCAGTTTCTTCAGATCGTGATCGATCAGGTATTGGCCGATAGCGACCACAGCCTGCTGACATTTCTCGGCCTGAGTTTTCTGCTGTTGCTGGCCATGCAGACCACGGTCACGGCGTTACGCACCTGGACCGTGATGTGGCTGGGCACTCACTTTAACTTGAGCTGGGTCGGCAACGTGTTCCAGCACCTGCTGCGCTTGCCGCAGGCATATTTCCTCAAACGCCATTTGGGCGACATTGTTTCGCGTTTCAGTGCCGTTTCCGTCATCCAGGAAACCGTGACCACGCAATTCGTTGGCGTCATCCTCGACGGCCTTATGGCCGTATTGACCTTGGTGGTCATGCTGATCTACAGCCCGCTTTTGAGCGGCATCGTAGTGCTTGCCATGGTGATTTACGCGGTCATGCGAGTGCTCTACTACCGCGCGTATTTCGAGGCCAACCTCAGCCAGATCACGGTACAAGCCAAGCAACAGAGTGTGTTCATGGAAGCCGTACGCGGCGTGCAAACCCTTCGCCTGCACAATCGTAGTGCAGCGCATACGTCACGCTACCTCAACGCCGCCACCAACACTCTGAATATGTCGATCGGGGTGCAAAAACTCAACCTGATTTTCAGCGCCATCAACGGCATGACCTCGGGAGTCCAACGCATTGGTGTGTTGTGGCTGGGCGCTTGGCTGGCACTGGGTGGCACATTCAGTGCCGGCATGTTGATGGCCTTCGTTGCCTACGCTGACCAATTCACCAGCCGTTCCGGCAGCCTGATCGACTACGTGGTGCAGCTGAAATTGCTGCGTCTGCAGGGCGAGCGTCTGGCTGATATCGTGCTTACATCTCCCGAAAAACATGTTGAAGCCCGATGGGCAGGGCCTGAGCCGGAATCCTCCGTTCGTTTTGACAACGTTAGCTTTCGTTACGCGGTTGGCGAACCGTGGGTTCTCCAAAATTGCAGTTTCGGAATCAAGGCTGGTGAATCCGTCGCCATCACCGGCCCGTCCGGTTGCGGCAAAAGCACCTTGGTTCGTTTGTTGCTGGGCCTGCTCGATCCACAACGAGGTGTCATCAACATTGGCGGCATCGACCTCAAGCAGCTGGGCAAGCGCCAATGGCGCGACATGGTCGGTTGTGTGCTGCAGGACGACACCCTGTTCGCCGGCTCCATCGCCGACAACATCAGCTTCCACGATGAAGCAGCCACCCCTGCAACCATCGAAGCCGCCGCCCGAAACGCACAGTTGCACGAAGACATCATCGCCATGCCCATGGGCTACCACACCTTGGTCGGCGACATGGGTTCCGCCTTGTCTGGCGGCCAACGTCAGCGATTGTTGCTGGCGCGTGCGCTCTATCGACAACCCAAGGTACTGGTGCTGGACGAGGCCACCAGTCATCTGGATGTTGATTGCGAAAGAAAAATCAATGAGGCGCTGAAACAACTTGCAATTACGCAAATTGTGATCGCACATCGAGACACGACTATACGAGCATCAAAGCGGGTATTGGTTTTTCAAGCAGGGGACGTGTATGAGGCACATTTGGATGCGTCGGGAGCGTGGATCCAAAAACCCATGGTAGAGGTGCGTAAACGCTCCTGATCCGTAGACACACACAAAATAGAGCCTGCTGGCATTTGCCTACCCAAGAGGCTCCCATGAAGAAGTCCCGATTCACCGAAACGCAGATCGTCTCGATCCTCAAGCAAGCCGATGCGGGTGTCCCGGTCAAGGACATCTGCCGGCAAGCCGGCATCAGCACGCCGACCTACTACAAATGGAAGTCCAAATACGGTGGCCTTGAGGCTTCGGACCTCAAGCGGGTCAAGGAGCTGGAGGCGGAAAACAGCCGGCTCAAACGCATGTATGCGGAACTGGCGCTGGACAACGCGGCCATGAAGGACCTGATCACAAAAAAACTGTAGGGCCGGCGGCCAAGCGCGAGGCCGCGCGATACCTCATTGAGGTACACGAGCGGCCGGTTCGTCGGTCCTGCACCGTGGTGGGCTTGTCGCGAGCCGCCTGGTATCGGCCACCGGCCGACTGGGGGGGGGCGTGATGCAGCGTTGATTGCCGCTTTGACTGGACGGGTAGACGCGCGCCCCGGTCGTGGATTCTGGAAATGCTGCAAGACGCTACGTCGGCAGCATCCGGAGTGGAACCACAAGAGAATTTATCTTGTATACAAGGCTTTGCGTCTCAACTTGCGCCGCGCCGCCAAACGCCGGGTCCCCAAGCGCGAACGGGTTCCGCTATATGTCCCCCGGCTGCCCAACAGAACATGCTTCCACAGGTACTACGGCCCGGAATTTCTGGGCGAGCCGTTCGTGCAGTGGGCTAGGGTCAATGGCATGGCCATTCGCTACATCCAACCCGGAAAGCCCAACCAGAACGCCTACGTCGAGCGGTTCAATCGCACCTTCCGCGATGAGCTGCTGGATCAGCACCCATTCCTGCGCCTCGATGACGTCCGCGAAGCGGTCTACTGGTGGAGCATCGATTACAACGAGCGGCGACCACACGACTCTCTGGGCGATCTGACGCCCGCTGAACACCGTCAACAAACTGCCGAAAGTTCTACTTTTGAAGTGTCTGCTTGACGGGGAAGCTTACGGTTGCAGCACCATGCGAACGTGTATGTTCAGGCGCCGAACCATGTGGACGCGTTGTGGCTGGCGACCCTGAACGCCGATGCGTCTACCGTGCGATATCCGCTTGATGATCGCTTCGACCGATGCAGGAATCACCGTATCGAGAAAGCGCAGGGAAACGAGATCGATCGCCATGATGTCGCCCGCACCATGGGCGTATTTCCTGACACGCTGCTGGAGGCGTTGCGTTGTGCTGGCCGTTAGCGAAGACGCCATGACGACATATCGCAAATATGCAAATGCGCAAAACGACGATAGCGGTGATGGCGTGCAGATTGGCACGAATCAACCATTGACGAAGCTAACACATTATGGTTATGGTTGATTCACTCTCTCTGAGTGAAGACATGGATTGAGCATGGATGGTCTGTTTCGCGAAGAAGCGGTCAAGGCGCATCAGCCGCAATGGTTGGGTACCACGCGCTTGGCGTTGCCGGTGTCGCACAGGGTCTGAGGGCATCTGGCGGCGCTTATGACGGTTGTCATCCTCGGTTGGCTTCTCCCGGGCTCTTGCACGCGGCGCGAGCACGTCACCGGTCGCCTTGCGCCGGATGCCCGATTGATCCACGTAACCACGCGCATTGCCGGCATCATGGCAGGGCTGAGTATCGCCGAAGGAGCCTCCGTGGAGGCAGGGCAGGTGCTTTTGAAAACGCGCTTTCGGCAGCTGAAGAGTGTGCTGCGCGCAAAAATGAATACATGAATGTTTATGGAACGTCTGAATAAGCGCCGCTGAAATAGCCATCCATTTGCATCGGCAAAAATT
>CAZSOU010000105.1:0-8499 GCA_964608595.1 uncultured Rhodanobacteraceae bacterium | reverse complement strand
CAAGACCGGTGCCTTCAACCACTCAGCCATCTCTCCTGCAATTTGTTGCAAGGCGACCCGCGCTGATCACGGGTCCGGCGGATCCGGCAGCGGATTGTACCAGTCTGCCACTGTTTTGTTTGCAGGGAGCATCTCGTGCGTGATGGCGGACGTTCCACCGGAGCCATTTGACGGTCGCGAACGAGATGCGTTCCGGCTCTACTGCACGATTTCCCGGCCGCCCATGTACGGTCTCAATACTTCGGGCACCGTGATGGAGCCGTCGGCGTTTTGGCCGTTTTCCATGACGGCGATCAGGCAGCGTCCGATGGCGAGGCCGGAGCCGTTCAAGGTATGCACGAGTTCGGGTTTGCCGGTTTCGGGGTTGCGTACGCGTGCCTGCATGCGACGTGCCTGGAAATCGGTGCAGTTGGAGCACGAGCTGATTTCGCGATAGGTCTGCTGGCTGGGAAGCCACACCTCCAGATCGTATGTCTTGGTGGCGGCGAAACCCATGTCACCGGTGCAGAGAAGCATCTTGCGATACGGCAGCCCGAGTTTCTGCAACACGGTCTCGGCGTGGCCGACCAGTTCTTCGAGTTGATCGAAGGACGTCTCGGCGCGCGTGATCTGCACCATTTCGACCTTTTCGAACTGATGTTGGCGAATCATGCCGCGCACATCCCGCCCGTAGCTGCCTGCTTCGGCGCGAAAGCACGGCGTATGTGCGGTCATGCGCAACGGCAGGTCACCGGCATCGACGATGGTATCGGCGACGAGATTGGTCAGCGACACTTCGGCCGTCGGGATCAGGTACCGTTTTGTCTCGCCCACTTCAGTGGCAAACAGATCGTCCTCGAACTTGGGTAGTTGGCTGGTGCCCTGCATGGTCGCTTCGTTGACCAGCAGCGGAACGTTGCATTCGAGGTAGCCGTGCTCGCGGGTGTGCAGGTCCAGCATGAACTGGGCCAGCGCGCGATGCAGATGTGCCAGTTGACCACGCATGACGGTGAAGCGCGCGCCGGACAGTTTGACGCCGGCTTCGCCGTCGAGCCAGCCGTGACGCTCGCCCAGTTCGACGTGATCCTTGACCTCGAAATCGAAATCGCGCGGCGTGCCCCAGCGCGATTGTTCGACGTTGTCGTTTTCATCCTTGCCGGCCGGTACCGATGCGTCCGGCAGGTTGGGGATGCCGAGGGTCAGGGCGGCCAGTTTTTCCTTGATCCCGGCCAAGGCCTGCTCATTGGCCTTGAGTTTGTCGCCCAGCCCCGCCACCTCGGCCAGCAACGGCGCGACGTCCTCGCCCTGCGCCTTGGCTTTGCCGATCGCCCTGGAGCGCGTGTTGCGCTGGTTTTGCAGTTCCTGGGTTTCAGTGGACAGGCGCTTGCGCTCGGCTTCCATCGCTTCCACGGCGGCGGTATCAAGCGTGTAACCGCGCGTCTTCAGACGCGCGGCGGTATCGGCCAGGTGCGAGCGCAACAGTGCCGGATCGAGCATGGTCAACCCTTGGTATGTAAGATCAAGCCGGCATTATCGTGGCAGCCGGCGACATGGCGCAAATCCGTTCCGGGAATTCGAACGCGGGATCCTGCCCTGCCGGTGATGACCCGATGATGCGCATGACCAGACCATCGCCTGCAGGCAGGCGCCTGCAAGCGATGTTCGCAAGGCACATCAGGAGCGGGCTTGACGACGGGCTTTGCGCAGGGCATCGAGCTTTTCCTTGAGCTTGATTTCCAGGCCCCGCTCGACCGGTTGGTAGAAGACGTGGCCGTCCAGTTTGTCGGGCAGGCATTGCTGATCGAGGGCGATGCCGCCGTCGGCATCGTGGTCGTATTGATAGCCCTTGCTGTAGCCCAGCTCCTTCATCAGTTTGGTGGGCGCGTTGCGCAAATGCATGGGGACTTCGAGCGTGCCTGTGTCGCGAACGACGCGACGGGCGTTTCCGTAGGCGACGCAGGCGGCATTGCTCTTGGGCGCACTGGCCATGTACAGGGCCACTTCGGCCAGCCCCAGCTCGCCTTCCGGCGAGCCCAGCCGGTCATACGTTTCCCAGGCGTTGATGGCCATTTGCCAGGCGCGCGGATCGGCCAGACCGATGTCCTCGATGGCCATGCGCAGCAATCGACGCGCGACATAGGCACGATCACAGCCACCGTCGAGCATGCGCGTCAGCCAGTACAGCGCCGCATCCGGGTCGGATGAACGCACCGATTTGTGCAGTGCCGAAATCTGGTCGTAGAACTGTTCGCCGCCCTTGTCGAACCGACGCGTGCGATCGGCCAGCACCTGTTTCAGCGTGTCTTCGTCGATGCGCCCGTCGGTCGCCAGTTCCGCCGCGATTTCCAGCAATGTCAGCGCGCGCCGGACATCGCCGTCCGCCGCCTGGGCGATCAGCTCCAGCGAGGGACCGTCGACGTCAAGCCCCTGCCCGCCCAAACCACGCTCGGCGTCAGCCAGGGCATGTTGCAACGCGATGACGATGGCGTCGGCATCCACCGCATCCAGAACGTGTACGCGGCAGCGGGAAAGCAGCGCCGAATTGAGCTCGAACGACGGGTTTTCCGTGGTGGCACCGACGAAAATGATGACGCCCTTTTCGATATGCGGCAAAAACGCATCCTGCTGCGCCTTGTTGAAGCGGTGCACCTCGTCCACGAAGAGCACCGTGCGCCGGCCATGGGCGAAATGCGACTCGGCCTCGGCCAGGGCCTTGCGAACGTCGGCCAGCCCGGACAGTACAGCGGATATGGCGCGAAACTCGGCCTCGGCATACTTGGCCACCAACAAGGCGAGCGTGGTCTTGCCGCAACCGGGTGGCCCCCACAGCACCATCGAATGAATGCTTCCGGCCTCCAGGGCACGTCGGAGTGCACTGTCCTCGCCCGCCACGCGCGGTTGACCGACGATGTCGTCCAGCGATTGCGGACGCATGCGTTCGGCCAGGGGCTTCAGTGCGGAGGGTTCCTGCGTGTCGAACAGGCCGCGATTGGCGGAAGAAAGTGTCTGTCGAGCCATGCCGTCATGATACGCGGCCCCGCAAGCGACTGCCGGGCCGCCGTCGATCAGGACGCCGCGCGTTTCGGCCCCAGCATGCGATGCATGGTGTCGTCGCGACGCAGATAGTGATGCCACAACGCGGCCACGATGTGCAGGCCGATGATCCAGTAGAACGTGGTGCCGATCAGCGCGTGATACTGGAAAATGGCGCGCGCCAGGTCCCGGTTGGGCTCGCTGACGAACGCGGGTATCAACGTGACGCCGAACAGGCTGACGCCCCGTCCCCCCACTTCACGCGTGAGGATGCCCAGCAGCGGCTGCACCACCAGGAAGGCATACAACGCCCAATGCGTCACCCTGGCAAACCAGCGCACGGTTGTCGTCAGCGGCGGTTCGATGGGTGGCGCGCCGTATTTCTTGCGCATCCACAAACGCGGCAGCACCAGCAGCAACACCAATACTCCCATGACCATGTGGGCATGCTCGGTCACTTCGTGCGACCAATGGCCTCGCGGCGTCATGTGATGCAGGTTGATGAGAACGTAAGCAGCCAGCACGAGAGCGAAAATGATCCAGTGCAACCGGCGCTGGATGGGCCGGTAGCGAGTTGTCGAGTCGGTTGCCATGGGCGTGCTTCAATTGATAATGATTCTCGGTAACTTGCCAGAATACCTGTGTATTGGCAAGCAATGCCATCTCACATCGTGACAACCGCAAGTGTGGGAGCCTCGAATAACCGTTGCACTCTGGAGCTACCCTTGTGGGAGGGGCCGGTGGCCCCGACAGGATGTGCCGCATGATCCGTCGGGGCCACCGGCCCCTCCCGCAGGAAACGCCGATGATCCGCGGTTTTTCGAGGTTCCCCCCATTGACACGACAAGTCCGGCCGCGCGCGTTTTCATTGTTGCAGCGCGTTGACTTGCGGGACGGACGAGGTGTCGCCGATGACGTCGGCCCCCTTGGGCGGCGTGAAATTGAACGTCGATGCCGGCAGCTTCACGTTGCGTTGCCAATCGGAAAAACGCATGCGCGTGACGTTGTCCAGCTGGTCCTTGAACACCATGGCGCGCAGACCGCCGGCATCAAAACCGAGTTCGGCCGAGTTGAAGCCGCGGTGTTCGGTCTTCGGTGTCAGACGCAACCACTCCAGACCGTCCCGTGTACCCAGTTCCGTGACGGTGAAATCCTTGTCCAGACGGTCGATGTCGGTCAATACGGTCAGCGGGCTGTGCGCCGCCGCCTCGTTTTGCGGGTGCACCGTCACCTGATCCAGATCCGGCTCGTACATCCACACGCGACTGCCGTCGGCCACGATCAATTGTTTTACCGGCGATGTCGTCTGCCAGCGGAATTGGCGCGGCGCCTGGAGCGCCACGATGCCGCGGGTGGTGTCTCCGCGATGACCACTGGCGCCGATCATGGTTTGTTGGAAGTGTCCTTTCAGCGAGTGCAGGTTCTGTGCGAAGGCATCCAGTCGCGCGCGCGCGGTGGTGCCCGCCACAAGCGGCATCATGGCGAGGCTCAAGGCGATCATCAGACCGGTCAGAATGGTTCGTTTCATGGCAAATCCCGTGACATGTCCGGACAGGGTAGACACCCCGTGCTTAACGGAAGGCGGATGGTGCAGGTTGACGCGGCCCAGGCTCCCAGGATCAATCACGCGGCGGTGCGGGCGCCAGCACTTCGCGCGTGCCATTGTGCTGCGGCGCGCTGACCACGCCGTCGGCCTCCATCTGCTCGATGAGCCTGGCGGCGCGGTTGTAGCCGATGCGCAGGTGGCGCTGCACGCCGGAAATGGAAGCGCGGCGGGTTTGCGTGACAATGGCCACGGCCTTGTCGTAAAGCGCCGCATCGCTGTTGTCACCGCCGGCGTCCTGCGGGATGCCCGACTCGTTGATGACCCGGCCGTCGCCCATGGTCTGCTCGTCTTCGAGCACGCCTTCGATGTAGTTCGGTTCACCCTGCGACTTCAGCCATTCCACCACGTTGTGCACTTCATGATCGTCGACGAATGCGCCGTGCACGCGCTCGGGCATGGCCGTCCCCGGTGGCAGGAACAGCATGTCGCCGTGCCCCAGGAGGGTTTCCGCACCCGATTGATCGAGAATGGTGCGCGAATCGACGCGCGACGATACCTGGAAGGCGATGCGCGTGGGGATGTTGGCTTTGATCAAACCGGTAATGACATCTACCGACGGGCGCTGGGTGGCCAGTATCAGATGCACGCCGGCCGCACGCGCCTTTTGTGCCAGGCGCGCGATCAGCTCTTCGACCTTCTTGCCGACGATCATCATCATGTCGGCGAACTCGTCGATGATCACCACCAGATGCGGCAACGGTTCCAATGGTTCCGGCGCCTGCGTGGGATCTTCGGGGTCGGGCTTGAACAGCGGATCCAGCATCGGCTGCCCGCTGGATTCGGCGTCACGCACCTTTTTGTTGAAGCCCGCCAGGTTGCGTACACCCACGGCGGCCATCAGCTTGTAGCGGCGCTCCATCTCGGCCACGCACCAGCGCAAGGCGTTGGCCGCCTCCTTCATGTCGGTGACCACCGGCGCCAGCAGATGCGGAATACCTTCGTAGACGGAAAGCTCCAGCATCTTGGGGTCGATCATGATCAGGCGAACCTGCTCGGCGCTGGCCTTGTACAGCAGCGACAGAATCATGGCGTTGACCGCGACCGACTTGCCGGAACCGGTGGTGCCGGCCACCAGCAAATGCGGCATCTTGGCCAGATCGGTGACGATGGGCCGTCCGCCGATGTCCTTGCCCAGCGCCAGTGTCAGCATGGATTTGGCCGTGTCGTATTCCTTCGAACGCAGGATTTCCGACAAATAGACGATTTCGCGGTTGCTGTTGGGAATTTCCAGGCCGATGACGCTCTTGCCCGGAATCACGTCCACCACGCGCACGCTGATCACCGACAGCCCGCGGGCGATGTCCTTGTCCAGGTTGGACACTTGCGAACCGCGCACCCCCGGCGCCGGTTCCAGTTCGAAGCGCGTGATGACGGGGCCGGGATACACGCCCACCACTTTGGCCTCGATACGGAAATCCTTGAGCTTCAGCTCCACCTGACGCGACAGGACTTCCAGCGTTTCTTCGGAATAACCCGGCCCTTGCTCGGCCGGCTCGTCCAGCAGCGACAGGGGCGGCAGTTCTCCCTTGCTGGATGCGCCCGTGAACAACGGAATCTGGGTTTCGCGCGTGGCGCGAGCGCTTTTCTCCACCTTGGGCTTGACGCGTTCGATGCGAATCGGCTCGCGCGTGGCCTGTTTTACCGCATCGGTCTTCTTGGCTGCCTCGCGCTCGGCTCGTGCCGAGCGGGCCGCCAGTGCTTCCGGCGCTTGGCGCATTTTGCCGCTCACCCAGGCGACACCGGCCAGCGTGGTCCGGCCGATCCAATCCATGACCCGGAACCAGGACAGGTTCGTGGCCAGCGTGATGGCGATCAGGAACAACGCCAGCAACAGGATCGGCGCGCCCTTGTCGCCGAAAGCTCGCAGTACGCCGGTGCCGATGGCGTGGCCCAGCACGCCGCCCGCCCCTTCCGGCGGCACCTTGGCCGTGGAAAAGCTGAGCCAGGCCAACGCCGGCCCGACCAGAAAAAACATCACGAAACCGACCAGGCGCAACGCCGGCTCCCATGGCGAGGTCGTGCGCAGCTCGATGTCGCGGCGCAATACGCGCAAGCCAAGCACCAACAGCAGCAGCGGGAAGAAATAGGCCACGGCGCCGAACAAATAGCGCAGCAAATCGGCAATCCACGCCCCCACGGTACCGCCGAGGTTGTGGGTCTCGCCCAGCCCGGCCACGTGCGACCAACTGGGATCCAGCGGGTCGTAGCTGAAAAGGCAGACCAGCAGATAAACCGCCAGCGGCACCAGCATCAACACGCCTGCTTCGCGCAAGCGCCGCTTCCACTCGTCGCTGAGCCCCGGCCGCTCTTCTTCAGCGGATTTTTTGCGGCTCGTTTTATTGGCCTTGGCGGTACGTGCCACGTGTGGTCCTGTTCAAATGGCGGGCTGTGACATGACGAGTGTGCAGCAAATTTGCCGCTTGGAGTGGCCCGTGGCCACCTGCGCACACTCAAAGCGTCCAAAGCATTGTTATATCACGCATGGAGCGCGCGACGGCCCATCCGGAGATGGCGCCGTCGCAAACACACGGACCGGCAACTTACGAGGCTTTCAGCGCCGGGTGCACCAGCTCGCCGTTTTCCACGTTGATGCCGCTGCGCAACGGCGCGAAGTCGCGCCAGCCCTCGCCGCCGGCCATCCGCTGCACGTAAGGCAGGATCGTGGCCGAGATGGCCAGCGTGGAGGTCTGCGGTACCGACCCCGGCATGTTGGTCACGCAGAAATGCGTCACGTCGTGCACGTCGTACGTCGGGTTGTCCCAGCCGGTCGGTTTGGAGGTTTCGAAGCAGCCGCCCTGGTCGATGGCGATATCCACCACCACGCTGCCCTTCTCCATGGACGCGACCATGGCATCGGTCAGAACCTGCGGCGCCTTCGCACTCGGCACCAACACGGCGCCGACCACCAGATCGGCCGTGGCGACTTCTTCGGCCACCGAAGCCTGATAGGAGTAAAGACCGGTCACATTGGGGCCCAACTGGCGCATGGCGTCCATCCGCTCGGGCAGCAGGTCGAACACCACCACGTTGGCGCCGGTGGAGGCCACCTGCGACGCGGCGGCGCCACCGGCCACGCCGGCGCCCAGCACGACCACCTTGCCGCGTGGTGCGGCGGCCATGCCGCCCAGAAGCTTGCCCTTGCCGCCGTTGGGACGGTGCAGCAACGTGGTGCCGATCTGACCGGCCAGACGACCGGCGATGACCGACATCGGCGCCAGCAGCGGCAAGCCGCCGTTTTCTTCCACCGATTCGAAAGCCACACCGGTCAAACCGATCTCCAGCAGGCGCCTGGTGAGCTCGGGCTCGGCCGCCAAATGCAGATAGCAGAACAAGGTGTGGTGCTTCTTGAGGTGTTCCAGGTCGCCCGCGATCGGCTCCTTGACCTTGACGATCAACTCGCCCTTTTCATAAAGCGCCGCCGCATCGGGCACCACCGTGACGCCCAGTGCGCGGTAGTCGTCGTCGGAGTAACCGCTGTGCACACCCGCGTCGGACTGCACGAATACTTCGTGGCCTCGGCGCACCAGATCGGCGGCCGCGGCGGGAACCAGGGCGACACGGCCCTCCAGAATCTTGGTCTCGGAAGGAATACCAATACGCATGGACGTGAATCCTCGCAAATTGCAGTGATGGGGTACGGCCGCGGCCGTCGGGGAATTTTTACCGTCCTTGCGTGCAGTCTGTCCCTTGATTTGAGGCTTCGTCTTCCCCATCCTTCTTGCCTGCCCGTTGCCATGTCGTGCGCTTCTCGGCACACGATTCCGGTTTCAACGGGAGGCGCCGAAGGTGGCGCCGACAAAAACCATCAAATCAACCGCGGAATTATACATGAGCACTCCCAAGCACAGTCGCCTTCTCATCCTCGGTTCCGGCCCCGCCGG
>CAZSOU010000104.1:0-8567 GCA_964608595.1 uncultured Rhodanobacteraceae bacterium | reverse complement strand
CGGTGTGCCGATCATCGGCACCAGCCCCGATTCCATCGACCTGGCCGAAGATCGCGAACGCTTCCAGCAGTTGATCAACCGGCTGGAGCTGAAACAGCCGCCCAACCGCATCGCACGTACTGCCGAGGAGGCGTTGACGCTGGCCAATGAAATCGGCTACCCGCTGGTGGTGCGTCCCAGCTACGTGCTGGGCGGGCGTGCCATGGAAATCGTTTATGCCGATGCCGACCTGGCGCGTTACATTCGCGATGCGGTGAAGGTGTCCGAGGATTCGCCGGTATTGCTGGATCGCTTCCTCGACCACGCCACCGAAGTGGATGTGGACATCATCGCCGACGCCGAAGGTCACGTATTGGTCGGCGGCATCATGGAACACATCGAAGAAGCCGGCGTGCATTCGGGCGATTCGTCGTGCTCCCTGCCGCCGTATTCGTTGAGCAGTGCCGTGCAGGACGAGTTGCGCCGCCAGGTGGCGCTGCTGGCGCGCGAGCTCAAGGTCGTCGGCCTGATGAATACCCAGTTCGCTGTGCAGGGCGACAACATCTTCATCCTGGAAGTGAATCCGCGCGCCTCGCGCACGGTGCCGTTCGTGTCCAAGGCGACCGGACAGGCACTGGCAAGTATCGCGGCGCGCTGCATGGCGGGTCGCTCGTTGTCCGATCAAGGTGTCACGCGCGAGATCATTCCGCATTACTACTCGGTCAAGGAAGCGATCTTCCCGTTCCTGAAATTCCTCAACGTCGACCCCATTCTGGGACCGGAGATGCGCTCGACGGGCGAAGTGATGGGCGTGGGCAGGCATTTCGGCGCGGCCTTTGCGCGTGGTCACGAAGCCGCGTCCATCGCGGCGCCGGCGAAGGGCAAGATTTTCGTGTCGGTGCGCGATGCCGACAAGGAGCGTCTCGTGCCCATCGCCGAGGATGCCGTCAAGCGCGGCTACAGTCTGGTGGGAACCGGCGGCACAGCGGCTTTTCTCAATGAAAAAGGCGTGTCGTGCGAGCGCATCAACAAAGTACTCGAGGGACGTCCGCACATCGTGGATCTGATCAAGAACGGCGAGATCGTCTACATCGTCAACACCACGGAAGGACGTCAGGCCATTGCCGATTCGTTCTCGATCCGACGTGAGGCGTTGCAGCAGCGCGTGACCTATTCGACCACGATCGCCGGCGCATGGGCACTGCTGCATTCGCTGGAGTTTCGTGACAGCGGCGAAGTCAACAGCCTGCAGGATCTGCACCGTACGTTGACTGAAGCTGCGCCGACAGACTGAACACACGCTCTTGCTTTGTCGCTTCGGGCACCCCATGCTTGGAGTGAACAGCCAAAGAAAAGCCGAAAGCGGCAACGACCAACCGGTTGCCGCTGAAGCGTCTTTGCATTTTTGTCTTCGCGCTTGTCCGCTTATCGGGCAAGCGCCGGCTTTGGGCGGACGTGGCCGCAGCAGTCGCCATGCCGCTTGCACCAACCCGATTTTCAGGAGTGCGCATCATGAATCGTGCCCCCATGACCAAACAGGGCGCAGACCGCCTGCGCGGTGAGCTGGAGCGTCTGAAGTCCAAAGAGCGCCCCCGCATTGTCGAAGCCATCGCCGAAGCTCGTGCCCACGGCGATCTCAAGGAGAACGCGGAATACCATGCCGCGCGCGAACAGCAGAGCTTCGTCGAAGGTCGCATCAATGAACTGGAAGCCGGTTTGTCCTCGGCTGAGGTGATTGATCCGACCACGTTGCATGTCGGCGACAAAGTCGTGTTCGGCGCCACGGTACAGATGGAAGAAGTCGCCTCCGGCAAGGAAGTGACCTATCAGATCGTGGGCGACCTGGAAGCCGACATCAAGCAGAACCTGATCGCCGTGTCCTCGCCCATTGCGCGAGCCATGATCGGCCGGCGCGAAGGCGACAGCTTCGAATTCGAGGCGCCCAACGGAAAGCGCGAATACGAGATCGTCGAAGTCAGCTACAAATAAGCGCGCACCATGCTTGCCTTGCGGGAACTCGCCCTGAGACGCGGCGGACGGCTGTTGCTGTCTGCCGTCAACGTCGTGCTGCACGCGGGCTGGAAAGTCGGCGTGGTGGGGCGCAACGGCTGCGGCAAGTCGAGTTTGCTGGCCGCCGTCCGCGGCGAACTGGACACCGATGCCGGCAGCGTCGAATTGCCGGCCGGCGTGCGCATGGCCTCGGTGGCTCAGGAAACCCCGGCATTGCCGGATGCCGCCATCGACTACGTATTGGGCGGTGATGTCGAGGTGGCCGCGGTACTGGCGATGGAAGCACGCGCACAGGCCGAGGGGGACCTCGTCACCGTGGCCGAGGCACATCAGCGCATTGAGGAACTCAACGGCTATGATGCACGTGCCCGTGCCGGCCGCCTGTTGCATGGCCTGGGCTTTTCGCCCGACACGCATGACAAGGCGGTGGCCGCGTTTTCCGGTGGCTGGCGCGTGCGCCTGAACCTGGCACGAGCCCTGATGGCACCGTCGGATCTGTTGCTTCTGGACGAGCCCACCAACCATCTCGATCTCGACGCCGTGTTGTGGCTCGAGCAGTGGTTGCGCCGCTATCCCGGCATGCTGCTGGTCATTTCGCACGACCGCGAGTTTCTCGACGGCGTGACCTCGCACACGCTGCATCTGGAGCAGGGCGGGGCGAGACTGTACAGCGGCGATTACAGCGCGTTCGAGCGCCAACGCTCGGAGCAGTTGCGGCAACAGCAACTGGCACACGAGCGCGAACAGGCCGAGCGTGCGCATCTGGAATCGTTCATCAGCCGCTTCAAGGCCAAGGCCACCAAGGCGCGACAGGCGCAATCGCGCATCAAGCGTCTGCAGAAAATGGCCGGTACCGAAGTGGTGCGTGTGGACAGGCCGTTCCATTTCAGCTTTCCGGCACCGGAGCGGCTGCCCGAATCGATGCTCAAATTGGAGCACGTCGGCGCCGGCTATCCCGGGAGGGCGGACCCCGACTCGCCATCGTCCAACGCGGCAAACACGCCGGTCACGGTACTGGCCGATGTCTGCATCAACCTGCAGGCGGGCGATCGCATCGGTCTGCTTGGCCCCAATGGCGCCGGCAAATCCACACTGGTCAAATCGCTGGTCGGGGAGCTGGATCTGTTGGCCGGCGAGCGCAGCATGCACAAGGATCTTCGCATCGGCTACTTCGCCCAGCACACCGTGGAAAATCTGCGTGCCGGCGAAAGTCCGTTCGCGCATCTGGCGCAACTGGCACCGCAGGCTTCCGCGCAGGAGGTGCGTGATTGGCTGGGTCGCTGGAATTTCGTCGGTGATCGCGCGATGGAATCCGTGGATGGTTTTTCCGGCGGCGAACGGGCCCGTCTGGCCTTGTCGCTGATTGCCTGGGAAAAACCCGCATTGCTGTTGCTGGACGAGCCGACCAACCATCTGGACATGGACATGCGCGAAGCACTGGCCGACGCGCTCAACGACTATCCCGGCGCGCTGGTGTTGGTGTCGCACGATCGCCATCTGCTGGGGCTGGTCTGCGACGATTTCTGGCGCGTCGCCGACGGTGAAGTCGTGCATTTCGAAGGCGATCTGGATGATTACGCGCGCTGGTTGCGTACCCGTACGCAAGCGTCAGCCTCGAACGAACGCAAAGGCAACAAGGCCGATGCCGACTCGCGCCAGAGCGCCCAGGATCGCCGCCGTGCCGCGGCGCAGGCACGCGAACGCACACGTGATGCACGCAAGCGGATGAAGCAGCTGGAAAAGCAGATGGACGGCATCGATCGGCGTCTGGCCGATATTGCCCGGGAGCTGTCGGATCCGGCTGTTTACGAAGGCCCGACGGCTGCCCTGGCGACGCTGGGGCGCGAGCAGGGCGAATTGCGGCAACGCAAGGAAAAGTGTGAAAACGAGTGGCTCGAACTCGGCGAAGCATTGGAGAATGTCACGGCATGAGTACGCTGCAAGTGTTGTTGCCGCCGCTGTCACGTTTCGAGTCCTTGCCCGAGGTCGCGCACCGTCTGGCGCGCGCCGATGCCTTGCCCGACGGCGCCAGTGGTGAATTGGCGGCGTCGGACAGCTTTCACTGGCCCGGCGCCGATTTGCCGGTGGCCGCGCTGATGCGTGAACAATCGGTCGGTGACGCGGGCGATGCAGTGTGGCTGAGCGCCGATCCGGCCCATGTCAAACCCGACATGACCGGTGCGCGCATGTTGGCATGCGGAAGCCTGGACATCACCGCAGACGAGGCCGAGGCATTGTCCGCGCCACTGCGGCCGTTGTTCGGCGACAGCGGCATGCGGCTTGAAACCACGTCGCCGTCACGCTGGCATGTGCGCTTGACGGCGAACTCCCCGTTGCCGCCATTCAGCCACCCCGGCGATGTCCTGGGCGATGACCTGGCCAACCATTTGCCCGAGGGCGATGATGGTCGGCGCTGGCGGCAACTGTTCAACGAAGTGCAGATTCTGCTGCATCAGAACCCCGTCAACCGGCAGCGCGAACAACGCGGACAAATACCCGTGAACGCGCTGTGGTTCTGGGGTGGTGGTCGCTTGCCGGCCTGGATCAAAAGCGATGTTCGGCAAGTCTACGCCGATGACCGCTTGCCGCGCGTGTTGGCGCGGCAGGCCGGTATTGGTGCGCAAGCCTTGCAGGCATTCGATGCCGGCGAGCGTCTGGCGTCCGACACCTTGCTCGACCTTGGCCGGTCCGGTTCGCCACAGGCGTGTTCGGACATGGTGTTCGGCATGTTGCAAAAACGTCGAGTCGACGCCCTCATTCTGCATTTTGCCGGTGGTGAACGCTGGCGCATGACGCGAGGTCAACGCTGGCGCTTCTGGCGTCGCGCGCAATGATGCGCCCGCGCTTGCAGCGCCGCGCCGTACCGGAAGACCACGCCGCCGTTGTCTGGCCAGCCGGTGTTCCCGCCGTGTTGCAACGTATTTATGCCGCCCGTGGGGTGAGTGATTCCGCGGCCATCGAATACCGTCTCCGGAACTTGCTTGATCCGCGCCGACTGGGCGCACTGGAGCATGCCGCATCCAGATTGATTCAGGCCAGGGATGCCGACCAGCGGGTGTTGATCGTGGGCGACTACGACTGCGACGGCGCCACCGGGACCGCCGTGGCTGTACGCGGCCTGCGCATGCTGGGTTTGCGTCATGTGGATTTCGTGGTGCCGCATCGGATGCGCCACGGTTACGGTCTCAGCCCGGCATTGGTCGCTTCGCTGTCGGACACGCCGGATCTGATCGTGACCGTCGACAACGGCATTGCCAGTGTCGACGGCGTTGCGGCGGCACGCGAGCGCGGCATCGACGTCATCGTGACCGACCACCACCTGCCGGGGCCGGTGTTGCCGCAAGCACTGGCCATCGTCAATCCCAACGCGCCGGGCGACGACTTTCCCAGCAAGGCGCTTGCCGGCGTCGGCGTGATGTTTTATCTGCTGCTGGCGCTGCGCGCGCACATGCGTGCGGCCGGGTATTTCGATCATGCCGCACAACCGGATTTGTCATGCCTGCTCGATCTGGTCGCGTTGGGGACTGTGGCCGATCTGGTACCGCTGGATCGCAACAATCGCATCCTGGTTGAAGCCGGCTTGCGGCGCATTCGCGCGGGCAAAGCGTCAGCAGGAGTGGTCGCCCTTGTTCAGGCCAGTAACCGCGCCCAGGCCACACTGACGACCACCGATATCGGCTTCGGGCTGGCACCGCGTCTCAATGCCGCCGGTCGTCTGGAAGACATGACCGTCGGCATTGCCTGTCTCCTGAGCGACGATGCGGATCAGGCGCTGGCGCTCGCCGCACACTTGTCGGCAATCAATGCCGAGCGCCGTCAGTTGCAGGAAGGCATGGTGGCCGAAGCCGAGCAACTGGCAGCCGATATCGGCCACGTGGATACCCTGGGCGTGGCGCTGTTCGAGCCGCACTGGCATGCGGGTGTCGTCGGTCTGGTGGCGTCGAAAATCAAGGATCGTCTGTATCGCCCGGTGGTCGCCTTTGCGCCGGCGGGCGAGGGTGATGCGGCTGCGTTGCGCGGGTCGGCACGATCCATCCCCGGTTTCCATGTACGTGACGCGTTGGCGGATGTGCACGCGCGCCACCCTGGTTTGATCGACCGTTTCGGCGGCCATGCCATGGCTGCGGGTTTGAGCCTGGCCAGGGATCGGTTCAGCGATTTTGCACATGCTTTCGATGCGGTCGTGCACGAGCGGCTGGGTGCAACGTCGTTGCAGCCGGTGCTCTGGAGCGACGGTGAGCTCGCGCCCGGAGAGTGCAATCTGGAGCTGGCGCAGACCTTGCGTTATGCCGGCCCGTGGGGACAGGGTTTCGAGGCGCCGCTGTTCGACAATGTGTTTGAATGCGTCGATGTGCGCCCCATGGGAACAGGTCACCGGCGGTTGAAGTTGCGCGACCCGCGCGACGGCGCAATCATCGACGCCGTGATGTTCCACGTGCCCGCCGACATGACATTTCCGCGCGAGTTTCGCGCCTGCTACGAACTCGTCGTCAATGATTGGCAGGGTCGCCGAAGCGCGCGTTTGATCTTGCGTCATGTCGAGCCGACCTGAATCCCGTTCCGCGCCTGCAGGCGCCAGCCCTGCTGGCGATTGCGTGACCATGCGCATAACCTGACAATCGCCAGCAGGGCTGGCTCCCGCCAGGCGACGTTTCAATCGGAGTACGTACATGATCGAACAAATCGAAGGCATGCCCCCCGGCACCCTGGGCTTTCGCGCGATCGGCAAGGTGACAGCCGACGATTACGAAAGCGTGCTGGTTCCCGACGTCGAAGCCGTTTTCGCGCTCAATGACAAGCTGCGCATGTTGTATCAGTTGGGGCCCGAATTCGAGGGTTTCGATCTGGGCGCGGTATGGGATGACGCCAAATTGGGCCTGCGTCATATCAATGGCTGGGATCGCGTGGCCGTGGTCACCGACGTGCCGTGGGTGCGTTCCATGGTCGAGACCACGGGCTTGTTGACGCAGGCACATGGAAAGCTGTTCGGCATCGATGAGTTCGACGAAGCCATGGCATGGATCGACGAAGGCAAGGATGCGGCATGATCGGCATGCGCCGACAGCAACGGTTTGTTAAAATCGCCGGTCTTTGTGCAGGCATTCACCATCATGATCGAGACCAATCCGATCCATGCGCAAATCGCGGACCTTGCGGCCCGCGTGGACGCGCTTAGGGGGTTTCTTTGACTACCCGGCGAAGCAGGAACGGCTGGAAGAAGTCAATCGCGAACTCGAAAACCCCGACGTCTGGAACGACCCCGAACGTGCCCAGGACCTGGGCCGCGAACGTGCACGGCTGGATACCTTCGTCGGCGGCATCCGCAAACTGAATCAAGGCCTCGCCGATGCGGACGAACTGCTGGAAATGGCGGCGGCGGATGGAGACGATGCCACCATTCAATCGGTGGTCGATGATGTCGCCGGTCTGCAGGTCGACGTCGAGAAGCTGGAATTCCAGCGCATGTTCACTGGCGAAATGGATTCGGGCAACGCCTTCGTCGACATCCAGGCCGGCGCCGGCGGTACCGAGGCCCAGGACTGGGCCGAAATGGTACTGCGCATGTATTTGCGCTGGTGCGAACATCGTGGCTGGAAGACCGAGATGATGGAGGTCTCGGCCGGCGATGTGGCCGGCATCAAGTCGGCCACATTCCGGGTCGAGGGCGACTACGCCTACGGCTGGCTGAAAACCGAAATCGGCGTGCATCGTCTGGTGCGAAAGAGCCCGTTCGATTCGGACAACCGTCGTCACACCAGCTTCAGTTCGGTGTTCGTGTCGCCCGAGGTCGACGACAGCATCGAAATCGACATCAATCCGGCCGATATCAAGATGGACGTCTATCGTTCATCCGGCGCCGGCGGTCAGCATGTCAACAAGACCGAGTCGGCCGTACGTCTGCATCACGAGCCTTCGGGCGTGGTGGTGGCCTGCCAGACCGAACGCAGTCAGCATGCCAACCGCGATCGTGCCATGAAGATGCTGCACGCCAAGTTGTACGAGCTGGAAGTGCAGAAACAGAATGCCGAGCGTGACGCACTGGAAGCGACCAAGTCCGATATCGGCTGGGGCAGCCAGATTCGCAACTACGTGCTCGACCAGAGCCGCATCAAGGACCTGCGTACCGGTATCGAACGCTCCGACACGCAGAAAGTACTGGACGGCGATCTGGACGGTTTCATCGAGGGCAGCCTCAAGTCCGGCCTCGAAGCCGGCTCGAAACGCGCGGACGCATAATGCACGGACGGGCACTGCCCGTCGTCTTCCACCCATCATGGCGGGCAATGCCCGCCCCAGCCGACCTGATGTCATGACTGATCACAACGCCGAATCGCCATCCCCCGTCGACGAAAACCGTCTCATCGCCGAGCGGCGCGAGAAATTGTCGGCTTTGCGGGCCACGGACGTGGCGTTCCCGAACGATTTTCGGCCGGATGCCTTTGCGGGCGATCTGCAGAGCGAATTCGATGGCAAGGATGCTGCCGCGGTTGAAGCCGCGGCTCGGCGCGTCAAGGTGGCGGGCCGCATCGTGCTCAAGCGCGTGCAGGGCAAGGTCAGCTTCGTGCAGCTGCAGGACA
>CAZSOU010000103.1:0-8760 GCA_964608595.1 uncultured Rhodanobacteraceae bacterium | reverse complement strand
TTTCGATCTCATGATCTCATGATCTCCATATACCCGAGGGGGCCTAACGCTTGAGTTAAGCGGCGCGCGGCTTTTCGCGCGTCCGCTTGGACGACATGTTAGGTGCACCGTCACCGGATGCATCTACGAACTGTTGGGCAGCTTTGGAGACTACAGCTTTTACACTGGCTTCTAGTGCGTCCAGCCGCGCACTACCACCTGGGGTATATTGCTTGTATGCATTTCGTACCGCATCTTTGCCGAGCATACTTACGATAACGGATGCAAACATTGGTTTGCGTGCTAGGTGCAGCGCCTCGGCATCTTCAATGAAGCCAGCCTGCCATAGCGCCATTGCTTCGCCACTTGTTGTGCCGGAAGCGTCACATTGCACTTGAGCACACATGATTTGATTGTACAAATTCGCCAAGTAGCTCCATTGCGACGCAAAGCGCGCATATAGCGCCGCATACACACCAGCGAAGATAGCACCGAACCAAGGTATGGTGCTTGAAATTAACTGCCTAGCCACGGTAATGCTGGGTTCCCACGTTGCGTATGGCGCGACGCGAGATCTAATGGCTATGGCAATGAAGTACAAAATAAACGTTATCCATAACGTACGAAGCAACACAGCGAGCCCGCCGTTCGGATAGCGATCTAGGATGAACTCGCCCGAAAGGTAGTTTGTCATGTGCACCTAACGCCCGAGGTAACCGGCGCAAAGACCGCGTAGCGGGATTTGCGTCCGGTTGACCGAGTTGTTATGTTCAAGTTACTTGTACGCCGCTGCGGCACCAACACCATCTGACGCATACTTCATCGCATCGTTCGCACCGCGCAAACTAAATCTTACAACTTTGAATAAGCCATTAGCCATCGGTATCGCAAAGCCAACAATATTGCCTTTTTCCATAATCTTGTGAATCGAGTCAAATTCGCTCAATACCAATTCGGCTTTCCCAGTGCTTGTATTGTTCTCGCACAAAGCATTCATCGACAACGACGCGTAGTCCGAGTTGACAAGCACTGGGTACATGTGACCGTCCGTACAGTCGATGTCCGCAACTAATACATGCGCGCACTGCCCCAGCTGCTTGAAACACCGGTACCCTAGCTCGTACTGGGTGCCGTTCTCGAGTGTCACGGCTACCATGTCGCCGTTGTCCGAGCGGATAACGTACCAGTCTCCGAACGTCCGTTCCTGTGCTTGTGCGATTCCGCCCACAAGCAGCATCAGTAGCAAAACCACGGCAACTCTCATAACCCACCCCCTTGAACATAACGCCTGAATTAAGCCGCCGGCGAACCGCGTAGCGGTTTGACGGTCGGCTTGAATGAACAGTTGGACGGCAATACCCCCACCGTTACCTTGAGCCAACATAGCGCCACTGCTGGAACCCGGCAACTGCGACGATGGTGGGTGGCCTGCACCCGAAAGTTGACCCCGCGTGCGAAAACCACGGCTTGCCACAAGCCGCGCGCCAGAAGCCAACAACCGTGCGAAGCACTGCCCGCGCGCGCGTCGCGAAAAATTAACCCGCGGCACGACACCCGCCTTGCAGGCCAGGCGCCATGCGCAACAAAGCAAAGAACGTTTTGCGAAGCGACGACTGCAACACTGACCTTGCACGTTACCAGCACAGAACTGGTAATGAAGCGGCGACTCACACGGCTGGCGAAAAGCGACGCCGAACGAAGAAAGCTATTGCCGCCCAACGCTTGAGTTAAGCGGCGGCCGAACCGCGTAGCGGTTTGGACGTCCGCTTGAACGATTTGTTGGGCGAACTACTGGTACTTCTCAATTCGCCGCTCCAATGCCGATAATGCGCGCCGATATAGCGCAAAGTCAGCCGCATCCGCATCCTTCGCATGGGCATCGAAACGATCATTAATAATTTCAGCATTTGACTTGAACGAACCCTTGTCGCCAAACAACTTAGAGAATAACGGCCATTCGCGACAGATCAGGCTAACAAGATCGGTCCAATTGAAGCGATTAATAGCCTCTTCGGCGCTGAGGTTTCGTAGTTGTGACCGCCTATTAGTATCAACGGCTGACGTAACGCGGCTGTACACATCCGCCGGCTTCCCGGACGTCATCGTATCAAACCTGATAAAGTTTACCGCGATCGTTCGTAGCCGCTTTTCCAGGATATTTCTGCGCTTCCCAAGGAGTGCAAGCTCTTCTGCCCACTCGCCAAGCGACCCCGCGGTGCCGGTAGTGGCGCCGTGCGCGCCGTTGTCTGTTTGCGGTAATTCAGTCCGCTCCGAAATCAATGACGTCATCGCAGACTCGACCATTTTGCCGGACAGGCGCTTGCCATCTGCGGCCACAACGCCGTATCGACGTAGAATACGGCGGGTACGCTCCGGCGCTTCCAGCGGTCGGCCCTCACGGCATTTTACTGCCGCATCCCAGAGTCCCGGGTAGACGCTGAAAAGATGTCTGATCCCAACCTCCGCGAGGGTCGTTCCATCCTCGCGTACGAACTCGTCCAAAAGACGCGCCAACTGTTCCCGCCCAACCGCGCACGGGCGCGTGTCCAGATCTATGTGGCGGTGAACGTATGAGCAGGCTTTGCGAGCCCAATAGGGCATGTTGCCGGTGACATCCGCGATCATTCGCGCCGACTCGTCGTCCAGCTGCAGGCCGACGACGCGCGAGAGGCGCTTCAACATTGCCACGGTCGCACCCGTCGGCATGGGGGATAGATACTCTTCCGGGACGAAGGCCATTGCCGCATTCTCGACACCATCAATCGAGTCCACCGTGAACCAGTACGTGGACACCCCGCCAATCAGGAGCGAGAACACGCAACGCTGGCGTTGGGCCTCTTGATAGACCGAGCGCAGGTTGCGCCAGAAGGGGTTGAACTCCTGCTTCCAATGAAGCGACGTAGGGCTACCGGGCGTAATGTAGTCAACTTCGTCGAACAGCAGGATCAGGGGCACCTTTAGTTTTAAAACCTCGCGTTCTAAGGCAATACGTCCGTCGCGCACAGAGATATCCGCGGCGTAGGCATCCAAGTTCAGATAATTTACTTCAGCGGTTTGTACGCGTGCAACGCATTCCGATATGGCCTGTAAAAACTGGCCAGCGTGCATGGACCAAACGTCATCACGAGAACAGTCAATCATGATACACGCCGACGTGTAGTTGCTTTGAATCTCACCATAGATTCGATTTATGATCGATGTTTTACCAATTTTACGGATTCCGAGGCAAGACCGAATCTGTCCAGCTTGTAGCTTTCTAGCCAAATCGATAGCCTCAGTCCGGCGCCCAAAGAAGTTAGCGTCGTCCGAAACCGGGCCAGTTATATCAAATGGGTCATGTGAAAATATCTCTTGGTATAGAACCTTCTCAAGAGCCTCGTCACGTGGTATTCCTTGCTTGGCACAGACTGGAAGGATCGTCAGACCTTGCTCGCGGCCCCAATTTTTAAGCTTATGGTTCGCATCATCGTCTAAATGAATGACGATTGCGACAGTATTTTCCAGCCGCCCGTGTGAACTATCTATATGCTGGCGACAAAACTTAATTGTTCTTTGCTGTTGTTCTGTAAACGTCGATACAAGAATTAATAATTCGCGGTCAATCGTGAGTGCGCTAGCCAAGCGGCGTGACGGCTTGGCGTACACGCACCCGTATACGCCCTGTTCGAATGTCTGATGAAAACGGTTGTTATAGGACAGGAGCCCACTAGACGCTTGTTCAAATTCATCAAGGTAATCATCTATCTTCGCTTTGATGCTCATCCCACCGTTCCTGCCCTTGCGAGTTAGTGTGCTTGGTCGCCCAACGCTGGAAGTAAGCGGCCGGCGACCCGCGTAGCGGGTTGACGGTCCGCTTGACTGACTTGTTAGGCAACCGCCCTGACCTAGCGACGTTGCCCGCCAAAACCATACTGCCGCACCCGCCACTTGCCGGCAACAACTACAAAACCAAACCGCCTGCAGGCACGGCAAACAACCGGCGCACCTCAAGCCGAACGTTGACACGCACTGCGCGGCCTACAGCTTGTGCCCTGGCTTGAACCCAACCCGCGCCCACCGCCGCAAGGCAACACGCCACATGACACCTTCACCTGCAGGCTCGCGTAGTGCTTGCCGAAACCTGCTCTTGTGGCCGAAGCCAACAAACGCAACCCCTGCGGGCCAAATGACTGGAAGGCCAAACCGCATCTGCATGCCGCACGGCCACCGAAGCCCGAGAACGTGAAGCAAGCAGGCCCAACCCGGACTTGCCGAAGGAAAGACCAAATAAGGCGTAACCCGGAAATGGCCTTGAACCAAACCCAAGCCATTCAGCGTGAGGTTGCCTAACGCTTGAATTCAGCGGCGCGCGTAGCGCGTCCGCTGCAATGAATTGTTAGGCGCGATCTCACCCTCCAGACTCTGTGGGTAGCTTCGCAGCGAGCCAACCGCTGATGCCCGCCGACATGACATGAACATTGCTGTAGCCCATCTTCTTGGCTCGGCGAGCGGCACCGGGCGCTTTCCTGCACATGGGATTGGAACAATAGAACACCAGAACAGCATCCTTGTCCGATGGGAGGTCACTTTCTTTGTAGTCAGCGGGGTCAAGGTTCGCTGCACCGGGAACGCGAGCATTCATCCAGCTGCTACGCGAATTGACGTCGACGACGGTAACAGGCTCGGGTGTCTGCACCATTTGATGCAGCCTATCGGGTGAGACGGTTTTCAGGCCCATGAGTCTGGCAAACATGGTCTTGCTCCTAGTGGTTGAGGTTTAGATCCACTTGCACGCCTTGTGTTCGATATCGAAGCGCAGCAGGATTGTGATCCATGCAGCCGGGCCAATGACCGGAATGAGCAGCTTGACCAAACTGGGATCGCGCAGTGTCACGATAAACCCTGCCGCTAAGAATGAGCCTGCTATCATCAATGCACCATAAGATGGGGCCGAGCGTTTACCCTTCAGCCGGGCTTCGACCAAATCAGCGCACACGACCGCGGCTGCCAGCAGCACGGGCCCTGCCATGACCCACCATCCGAACCCAGCCGCAACCTTTGCTACGAGGGTCCCAACAATAATGCCGAGGCCAACGAGCAGGCTCGGGCCAAGGTTGAGCCAATACTTTCTCGTCATGTCACTGTCTCCTCTCGCCTATTGCGCCTAACGCCTGAGCTCAGCCGCCGGCAGCCCGCGTAGCGGGATGACGGTCAGCTGCAGCGAAATGTTAGGCAGCGACACCATGAAGTACCAAAATGCAATGCTATGGCGAACCATCGTGTGCGCCCATTCCCGCTTTGCTGAAGTATTTTTCTACGGCGGCACCAAACGCTGCGATAGGACCCGTGAAAACCCCTGCTATTTGTTCGTACCGTGCGGATCTTGGCAAGAGCAGGAAAAACTGTGAGCCAGTATCGGTGACACCCCAGTTTTCGTACGGTTTTATGCTGGCCGACCACAGCGGGTTTACGACGCAAGCGAGTGTCGCTACTTGGTGGTCACTTAATTGACGAATGCGTACGTGATCCACGCAATGCGTGCCGTTAGGCAGCCTCACGGTTTTGGTGTAGTTGCTTGAGCTCTGGGACCTGAATTGCGGCACGTACGCAGTATTTGAGCCACAATAGCGCTGCACATCAATGGCCCGCTCGTTGTCGATGTCTACGGCCAGCCACGTTGCGGGGCCATGGCCAATGAAGCCAAACCCGCCTAGCACCGCGCCAGCCCGTATTTTAAGTACCTCGGGCGGAATGTAGGCGCGCCTCATGCCGCACTGCCTGGCCGCCCGGTCACACGTATGCGTCGCGTGCTGGCCAAATTGCTGGCCAGTGCAGGGGACTTCGCCAGACGCAATTGCACTCCAACAGAGCATGGCAGCGATGATTGTTTTCGCGATACGCTTCATTTCGATGCCTAACGCTTGAGGTAACCGGCACGAGGCCCAACGGGCCGAGTGTCCGAGTTGACCGAACTGTTATGTGGCCTTCGCCTGCTTGGCCTTAAGGTAGTTGACGAACGACGCACAGGATACAAGGAAAAACATTGCGTCGGCTGCATCCACATGCGCCTCGTCGAGCAATGCGTGGCGGATGCCATTGGCATCGCTGGTGTAACCGTACAGAGAAGAAAAGCCATTTTTAAGTGCTCCATGTAGTTCACCAGAGCGTTCCAGTACCTTTAAACCGTCAACAAGGCTCGCTTTCGGGTTTCCGCTAAGTTCACAGACGATACTCTCAACGGCAGATATAGACTCCTTGATAGAGTTTCGATAGTCCGGGTTCTTGCGGTTGGAAAGGTGCTGTAAGGCTTGCCGCAGGTGAACCTCCACGCCGGCAAACGGGCCAGGTGCCAGCGCTTGCTCCACAGCCGCTTGCTGTTCTTGGCTGGTGATTGGCGTGACGATCGAATCTATGACGCGAAACCCGGCTAACTCCCGTTCGAGTATATGGTTCACCGACGCAACAAGTCTGGGCACATTGTACGACTGGAATATGAACTCGATGAAATCATAGACCTCGTACCATTTAGAGTTGAAAAAGTATACGCGTAGCTTGTCAACGATTTGGAAACCATATTCCGGTCGCGAGTCTAATCGTATTTTTAGGTAATTAGCCCATATGTTACGACTGAAGCCGTCAATTTCACCAAGCCCGCCGTAACCAGAGGTGAGAAACCCGTCGCGGCTCCAAAACCGCTCATCGAGCACGTTCCACAACGAGTTTCTGAGTGCGTCGCTCATTCCCTCTGTCTGCACGACGTCGCCCACAGGCACCAAGCCCATTCGCTGACTAAACTTCACGGAACCCCCTTGGACACATAACGCCGGAATTCAGCCGCCGACAGCCCGCGTAGCGGGATGGCGGTCGGCTGGAATGACTTGTTAGAACAGGTGCTACCCATGCGACCCAGCTACTTGAATTTTTGTATGGCAGAGCGGAGCCCTGCCACATTGAATTTGAAGTACATTGCTGCTTGGTGATACCAGGGCATGCGAATTTTCACAACCTTAGACGACTCTACCTTTTTAATAAACCAACTTGGGTATGACACATACAAGTCCGGGGCACCCCACTTTTGGGTGATGGTAAGTTGTGTTTTGTGGCCGTCGAATGAGATTGGGAATTTGTAGATAGTGTATCCATGCTGGATCTGGCCGCCCACGAGATTTGGAGCATGCGAGAACACAAAAACAGCAAATATCTTGCCGTGATCCTTGCCAACCGTAAGATGCGCAGTGACATTGTTAGACGGCCATGTCAGTTGACCGTACGCCTTAACTTCATCAGTAGTTGCGTTCCAAATTTTGTGCCCGTCCATCTCAGCTTTGAACGAATGCACAGACCATGCTGTCTGATTTGAAATTGAACTTACAGGCTGCGACGTTGGTTTACGATTTTTGTGCGCAGTATTTGAAGCGTTTCCGTGATTAGGTTTCGGTGTGGTAGCTGCAACGGTTCGCGCATTTGTGGCTGTGCTGGCTGAACCCGACTCGCCGTTGCCACCAAGAAAGCTACCGACGGCCGCCAGAATGATAATTGCAAGGATGATGAATCCGATGACGCTACCACAGCCCATTGGTTTGGCCTTGAGGCGCGCCCCACAACTTGGACACGACTCGGCCTTGCTACTGACCGCTGTCCCGCACTCCTTGCACTTCTTCATTGCCATGCCGCAAGTTCCCCCTTCCTGTTCTAACGCTTGAATTAAGCCGCCGACGAACCGCGTAGCGGTTTGGCGGTCGGCTTGAATGAACTGTTAGTGTGTGGCACGAAACCTCTTGCTAGCTTGTTTGACTGCGTGAAGCCGACGTAACAGCGGTTTTTCCCGCTGAAGGGTGGCCTTATATTGCCATTTGTAACCATTGTCAGGATTTGTGCCACTGCGAACGAGATGCATGTCGCCTTTGCAGATGCCATGTAAACTCACGGTTGGATTTGCGCTGCGCACAGGGACTAGTTTGAAGGAACACTTGTAGTAACCATTGAGAACTACGCCTTTCACTTTGTAGTACGTGATGGAGTTACCGAAAACACTTTGGATAACGAGCAGGCCGTGACCTTGCTTGTTCAATTCGAGGCGAAAGTACGCGCCTTGAGCGCCTGGACCAACCCATACACCTGCCAAGCTCGTTACCGTTGGAGGCGGGAAAGGTTCAAGCGCACTTGCAGGCACAGCAAGGAACAAAATCGCTGCTACGACGAAGCCCTTCAATATCTGTGTACTTGCCACAGGCTTCCTCCAACACACTAACGCTTGAGTTAAGCGGCGCGCGGCTTTTCGCGCGTCCGCTTGGACGAATGGTTATGTTGCATCGCGACCTGTACCAAGGAGAACGATTTGGAGATCGCCGGATGCCACGTCTGTTGTGCCTGACGAATCTTTGCGCATGACCGCAACCATATGTGTAAAGGCTGCCCTTTGCTCCGCGGACCGCATGGTGGCGCCGAGCCTCTCGAACTTGGCGAAAGCTGCGACGGTAGGTGAGGACCCGTACAAGCAAATACGACACTTTGCGTCTGCTGTTCTTGCGCCAAGTTCGTGGCCATCGGAGGACTCCAGAAACTGCGCTGGATTGGCGTGCTCGCTGACGCAGCGAAGATAGTCTGTGTAGGCCTTGGTGCGAGCGTCGCGGCGAGCCCGCTGCTGATCGAGGTGGCGTGAGAAAAAATACTGGAGAACGGCGCCAATGATGACCCCAAGGAACGAGAATATCGCTACGGTCATCCGCGCTGCCCCCTATGCAACATAACGCTGGAATTGAGCGGCGGCGAAGCCGTCCGCCTCGAATGATTGGTTAGGCT
>CAZSOU010000102.1:0-8854 GCA_964608595.1 uncultured Rhodanobacteraceae bacterium | reverse complement strand
TATTGCGGGGCAGAGGCGTGCGATCGACGGGCATGTGTTTCATCCGGAAACCGCGGGTCATCGGAGTTTCCTGTGGGAGGGGCCGGTGGCCCCGACAGGATGTACCGCAAGATCCGTCGGGGCCACCGGCCCCTCCCACAAGAGGTCGCTTCAGGGTACAACGGTTTTTCGGGGCTCCCTGCAGCAGCTGACGTCCGAACTCAGCCGCCGGCAGCCCGCGTAGCGGGATGGCGGTCGGCTGCCGTGACCTGTTGGGGCTCACGGCATGATTCATCGGCTGGGGCAGAAATCAGCAAGCGCAAGTCCTTCATGCTTGAAAACACTTTATGAGCTCCGGCCTCGCTGAGGCGATGCGCCGGGGTATTCTCCGCAAAACCAAAGACATGCATTCCGGCGGCGACGCCTGCCCTAACCCCGATGGGCGTGTCCTCAATCACCGCACAAGCCTTTGGTTCCACCCCCATTTCCGAAGCCGCATGACAAAACACATCCGGTGCGGGCTTGGGGCGTTCGACATCCAGAACACTGAATATTTTCCCCTCGAATCTTTCCAGCAATCCGGTTTTGCCAAGTGTAAGGCGAATCTTCGAGTGCTCACCGCTCGATGCGACGCAATACGGCAACTCGATGGCATCAAGCGCTTCCTTGATACCGCGGATTGCTGTCACCTCACACTCCAGCGCGGCAGCAGACCTTCTGCGCAACTCGGGCACGAACGTATCCGGAGGTGCAGCACCCAGCAAATCAGTGATGATCTCGACGCACTGGGACATGGAGTTACCGACAAAATGCTCGAACATGTCCTCAAGCGTTACCGGCACACCAAGCTCGTTGAGCATCCGGCAAAACACGCGATTGGTTATTCGCTCGCTATCCACGAGCACTCCATCGCAATCGAATATGATCAATTCAAACTTTTGCACTAACTCTCCGATGCATTGTTGCTGACGCCCAACCTTGAGCTCGGCTTTCGGCACCCCACGTAGCGAGATGGCGGGCGAGGTCCTGCACAAAAGTGGACATCACCGAGCCGGATGATTGTGCTTCGAACGCTACCGGGGAACGATACCCCAACCCCCATCACTCATGGGAGCATGGAACCAACGAGAACACCAATGGCCTGATCCGCCAGTACCTGCCCAAGGGCACCAGCATGGCCGATGTGACACCGTACGATTGCACGTTGATAGCCGACGCACTGAATCATCGACCAGGAAAACGATTGGGCTTTAAAAGCCCCAGGGAGTGCTTCGATGAAAGCTGGTCAATTGTGCACTTCAAACTTGATGCTGCGGCCCGCACGCTCATGTTGAATACGGCGCTTGGACAAGACGCTGAGAGACCCACCAGATATTGCCATGCGGATCTTTGATGCCACCCTGACGATCGCCGTAGGGCATGTCGCTGACCTCCATTTCCAGCGTGCCGCCGGCCGCAAGCGCTTGCTCCATGGCCTTATCGGCGTTCTCGACATAGATGTAGCAAGCAGTTTGCATGGGCGCGTACTGGCCACCAGCTTCGCTTGCCATGATAGTGGACGTGCCGATGCGAACCTGCGCGTTGGCAATGCAACCGTCAGGACGCAAGCTGCGAAGCACCTCGGTGCCACCGAAGGCTTTGACCAGGAACCCAACGAAACGGTCGGCGTCCTCGACGAAGAAGTACGGCGTGATCGTATTGAAGCCGGGCGGAACGTACATGATTACCTCACGGTTTCTTGCGGGCGCTAACGCTGGAATTCAGCCGCCGACAGCCCGCGTAGCGGGATGGCGGGAGAGTTCCTGCGCAAAAGTGGACACCGCCGAGCCGGATGATTGTGCTTCGAACTCTACTGGGGAACGTGAACGTGCTTCCTTGCGCCAACGAAACAACATGAAGGGGGGGGATGTAAAGGCTCTCGGCAACGTCCTTGACCTGCATGCCGAAAAGCTGGCACAGGCAGACGGCGGCGGTCTTGAATTCGGTGCTGTAGCGCGTGGTGGTTCGGGGGCCTGGTTTGGGCATGGATCACTCCTGAGTGGTTAGCTCAAGGTGTCCACTAAACCGCAGGAACCATCCGGTCGGCTGCCGCGAATTGTCATGCGGCTGACTCAAGTTGCCAGCCGGGAAACACCAAAACCGCCGGGTGACAATGAAGGGCCGTACCCAGCACCTTTGCACGCTCAACCCCCAGATTGACACGTCCGGTTTCGATGCTGGAAATCGTGGTTTGCGGGATGCCACAAAGCGCGGAAAGCTGGTTCTGGCTCAGGCCCTGAAGCTCGCGAATGATGCGAACCGACTCGCCAGGCGTAACGTCGACGCGCTTTTTTGCAGGAACAGACTTGCTCATCTCAACGCCTCCGACAGTCATGAGCGGTCACACGCACCACCTGAACCACCATGACGTCAGCCTCCACCGAGTAGATGACGCGCCATTGCTCGTTCAGGCGTGACGACCTGAAGCCCTTCCAGTTGCCGGAAAGCGCCTCGTCGCGGAAGCCGCGAATTGCCAGCAAGCCCTGCGGCCCGGAAAGCATGGCAATGTCTTTCCACTTCTCGTACCGCTTCAGGATCTCGATCGGGACACGGCCCGAAGAGAGCTCCTTGTTGGCTTGACGGTGCTCCAGAATCTTCCACATGCCACATTGTGGCTAGTACACATATGTACTGTCAAGCTGCCGATAAGCTCACCCTGCCGCATAACGCCGGAAATCAGCGGCGCCAGCCAGCGTAGCTGGCTGGCGCCCGCTGCATTGACTTGTTGGGTCGGCTGTACCAAACTTACGTACATGTTGGTATATGAGGTAGCATCCCATGGCGAAGAACACCAGCGTCAGTCTGGGCAGCCACTTTGACGAGTTCATCGCAAAGCAGGTCGCGGATGGCCGGTACGGCTCGGCGAGTGAAGTTGTGCGCGCAGCGCTGCGGAGACTTGAAGACGATGAGCACAAAGTTGAAGCCTTGCGCTCCCTGATCTTGGCGGGCAAGGCCAGTGGCACCGTTGAATATGACTATGAAAGTTTGATGCGTGAGATTGACGGCGACCTCGCCCAATGACCCCATTGCTTATTAGTCGTGCGGCGCGGGTGGATTTGAAAAAGATAGCCGCATATACGCAAAAGACTTGGGGCATCCCGCAACGTCGGGCTTACCTCAAGGGCTTGGACACAGCTTTCCAGTTTCTGGCTGACAACCCTGGTGCCGGGATGACTTGCGATTACATCATCTCCGGCTTGAGGAAACACCCACATAAGCAGCACATCGTTTTCTATGAATACCGCGATGACGCGATCGTCATCGTGAGGGTGCTCCACAGAAGCATGGATGTTGAGTTGTATCTCCCGAAGGCCTAACGCTTGAGGTAACCGGCGCAAAGACCGCGTAGCGGGATTTGCGTCCGGTTGACCGAGTTGTTAGCGGGCGGCGCTATTAGCATTGTTTGCATCCTGAAGCGCCTGCAGCATATTGAGATACTGCTTGTACGCGCCAATTGGCCACCCAACAAAACAACGTGGAAGGGGACTCGCGGCATCAATTGGCGCTGCTTTCGGTGGCACCCAATGTGCGTACGAGCTCATGTCGCCTTTTGCCTCTAACGTGTGAATTGCACTGATCAGTTCGGGGCTCGCATATTTGCCGTATTGCGTCACCACGTTATTCAACGTATCTATGCCTGACGTTATGTTTATGCGAAATATGTTATTCCACGTTCCGCTGTCTGGGATAGTAGTGAACGTCTTAGGTCTTGAATCCAAGCAAGTGTTTATCGCTTTATTCACAACGCCAGGTGCAAGCATTTTTTCTATTGTTATAGAGTCTTCCGGTACATACCCCAAGTTCTTGTTATCTATGTAAAGCTGCCTGAACGGAGGCAATAGCGCACGCAGACCTTCGTGTACTTCGTCATGGACAACCTTTGCGACAAGGGCCGTGCCAGCACGCTTCTTGGCCACGGCCTCGCGTTGTGCATACGCAGCGTATAGTGAATACACGAATGACGCGCCTATCAGCACAAGTGTAATCCAGCCAAGACTTGTAAGTCTCTTAGCACCGTGCGCATCCTTGCAGTATGTGTCACCAATTAGTGCAACAAGCGCGAGGACGAACGCTATGACTACAGGTACGTATTCCATAACGCAACCCTCAAAAGCCCGCTAACGCTTGAATTCAGCCACCGACAGCCCGCGTAGCGGGATGGCGGTCGGCTGCAATGAACTGTTAGGATTGCGCACTATGAGCTAGTAAGTTTGACTATATCAATGCCATGCTCGGCGATGTACCGCTTTGAACGATTTTGAATTGCACCTAGCAGTGTGTACTGGAGTAAATCGGAATAAAGGCATTCCATGTAGTCAGTTAGGTTGGTGGATATGGTTTGCCGAGAACCGCTATGCACTATGTTACACCGGAGTCCGTATATGCGACCAATGCCGAATGTAGCGGCTGCCTCTGGTTGAGTGATGCTGTATGCCGCAGCCAGCAGCTTATTCATATCCGAAATGTTCGACGTGTTCATGGACAACGTTTCTAGCGCAATCCATAGATTTAGAAAGCAATCAACCCCATCGCTCTGAATGCTTTTCAAATGCCAGCGTAAGGACAAGAGAATCTTGCGCTTCTTTTCTGGTGGATATTTATCTAGATGCTCGTGACTGCGTTGAAATCTGCTCAGCGCAGTAGCGGATAAATCAGGCCTTGGTAGATCGAAAGGAAGCCGGAATGCATCGCTTGACATTGCGATTGAGTTATCACTGATGCCTATAGTTTGGGTGAAAAGTTGACGAAAAGCGATGTTGCGATAGTTTGTTGCAACCAACAGTGATACGCATTCGTCCGAGCGTTCGGACAGTTTCTTTAACCCATCCTTGTTTGCCGAAGCGTAGGGCTGAACTGTTATGAGCTTTGGTGAAAGTTCGGACACCGATGTGCGATGATCTGCGTTTAGATGCAACTTGCGCTTCTCGTCAAATTTCACCTTGATGCCAGCAAGCTCTAGATACTTTAGCTTGGCTGTCTTTATTGCAACGACTATGTCATCAAAGCGGAAATTCCTTCGTGGCACATGCGCTGGCGCAAGTGCTAATTCATATGCCTCCACATACAGCATATTGAACGTGCCCGATCTAGCCCATGCCGGATCACACAAGCTTTTTGGGTTGAATATACTTGGATCTTCCATCGCAAATCCTAACGCCGAAGCTCACCTGCCGCTATGGAGCGTAGCGGAATAGCGGTCAGGTGCAGCGCCTTGTTAGCTGGGACTTTCACTGATTCTCTTCAAATATTCGAGTTCGCACCGCGCGTGTTCGCGATCCTTCTTTACCACATTGAGAAACGTTTTCGCGTACCATTCAAGCGCACGACCGAACATCGACGACGGGAACTTTGCCCAAACGTTAGCTGAAAGGCGTGATGCATCGCCGCGATCTTCAACCCGCCATACGACACCTTCCCGGACGTGGAGAGGAATACCGTAATATCGGTAAGTGGCATCCCCCTCCCATGCTGCCTCGCGCTCTGGCGTCCAACCAGTTATAGAACCTTTGGCTTTGGCTTTAACGCCGGCTACGCGCTCTTCAAAGGCGATTTCAGTTCCGAGCCCGATGGGATTACCGTCGGAATGCACCTCAATGCCAATGTGCTCAGGGTTTGATGGAGGCCACCACTCCTCGAGTTTCACAAGCGTGCGCCACAACTCGCTCGCTGGTTTGCGTATTTCGATAGTTTCCGTGAACTCGAACATCTTGCTCCTCTACAGCTAACGCTTGAAGTAAGCGGCGCGGGGCTGTTTCCGCGTCCGCTTGACTGAACTGTTAGGTGGCAGCGCACCAAACGGCAGATTGTGCACGGATATTGTTGGCAGCGAGTGATACGACGTAAGGAGCATGGCTATGGGCATGAGAAAGGCCTGTTACTGATTATATTGGCGATCCACGTGCCGCGCTGTGCGTGTAGTGATGACGCTCCCAACCACCGCGCCGATAATAAGGAAAACAAGTGGATGGCCCAAATAGGAGCCGCCAATGTACTCTCCCAGAACCACGCATGCCACAAATGCACCCAATGCGGCCCAAGTTTCCCAGTGCCGGTACCGCGCCCTTTTTCTTGCCCTGCCATATAGCTTCATCTGACACCTAACGCTGGAAATCAGCGGCGCGGGTACCGCGTCCGCTGCATTGACTGGTTAGATGAAGCGCTTGATTGACTTCCATTCTTTTAGTACCCGCGCGCCGATAGATTCAAATAATTCTTGCTGCTTCTGATTGTACGCAGCGGCATCCTTGGACTCCGCAGCCTTGCGAAGTGCTTCCGATTGGTCTTTGAAGGTATCCGCTTCCTTCGTATTATGTGCGAACAGCAACAATAGCTTCTTCTCTTTAGCGATAAATTCCGATCGTGCTGACGCCGATGCTAATTGCTCCTCGGCGTAGACTTGCTCCGCTGCAGCAAGCAATGCCGCACCGGCATCACGAACGTTGTTCATCCACTTCTCATGAATTCCTTTCCGCCATGATCGTATCGCCCAAATAAGCGCAATGACGTTTACGATTAGGACGTAGAAGACTGGGTTTGTCATCAACGAAAATGTCCCTTGCTTATCTAACGCCCGCCATAAACGGCGCGAGGAACGAGCGTCCGGCGACCGCAGGGAGCGAATTTCATGGCTTTGTTATGCGGGCTATTGGCTAACGATATGCAGTTCATGGATTAATCTGCTGCCTCTATCAAATCCTGATCATGGAGAAACGCAAAGAACTTATCCAGTATCTCGCCATTGCGCTCATTTATCTGGGTCTCACCAAACTCTTCTAGCTTGAGCACTTCATGTATTTCATGGACTTTGGTTGCATCCTTGTTTTTTCCACGCCGTTGTTCGCCGCTGTAGATTTTCTTTTTATCCTCGAATCTATAGTCAGAGGCGCGGATATTGATGCTTCCCTCAAGCAACACCTTATTGCCGAGAGATTCGATAGCCGAACTATTCTGAAGACCACCTTCCATTTCTTGTCTTTTCTTAGAAAATATATGCTCCAAATGAAATATCTCATTAACATCAAGGAGGGATTGATCCGCAAAAGTATATGCAAACCATGTAACCATGGAGCGAGTTATATTTCGTTGATTTGTGAATCTATAATTCTCAAAGAATGATCTAGCCTGCCCTTCGTTGAACCTATACCGTGAAAAGGTAACTTCTTTACCATTAACAATATTCACCATTTCGTCGTAAACGGGGGTGCGCAAAGCATTGACGCCTGGGTTTGTTATAGCATATGCAAACACGAAAGCCGTTACCCGATCCAAAAAGGCCTCGAATTCAGGCTCGCTCAAGGCGTCTTCCGACGTTCTATGATAAAGAAAGTAGACTGACACTATGTTCTGCCACATCCCATTTGGCGCATAAGTCAGAACAAATAACTTCTTAAGAATAGATTCAGAGAACCTTTGACTGTCTTGATTAGAAATACTTTTCCAGAACAAGGCCAGAGCTTTTAAGTCTGGGATTGTCTCTGGGCGCTTGAGATACTGGTATTTATTGCGCTCGTAGAATTTACGCAGCGCCTCGGTAGTAGTGCTTTTATTTCCTTCTTTTGCGCGCAAGTAATACATGTAACGGGCGAAAAGCTCATCCATTGGCGAGCCCGCATTTAAATAGAAAATAGAGCTTGTTAGCTCCTCAAGATTTTTCCATTCGGAAATAAAATCATCCTTTTTATCCATCTCGCCGTAATATTTATAGAACTGAGCCTTAAATATGTCGGCATCTGCTAGCGGCAAACCACGATCATTTAATGTCGAGAATATTCTGAGGGCAGTGTCCTGCGATTCCGCTTCTATAGGAAGCAGGATGCAGTTACCCAATATTCTTGCAGGAAAATATGGGAAATAGCTTGCGAACGCTTGCAAAAAATCATCGATCTTTTTTTGGAAGAATTGATAATTACTGACATATTGGCTTTTGCTATTTGGCTTCACTGTGCCAGTTCGTAACAAGTCAAGAAATTCGTCCTTGTCGTTATCCGTGGCCACCTCAGAGTCAATTTTTAAAGTCGATTTGTCAGCACTTCCAAATTCATCCGTTTTCCATATGCATTTCTCAATCCTGTCGCGTGTTTGTTTTGAGTTGGCATCCTGCATATGGGCGAACTTGTCGTAAAATGCACGCAGGATAAGCATTATTGTTGTAAGACGCTGCTGGCCATCAATAACCTCTGACTGCCCGTCATCGTTCTTAAATGTAACGATGGACCCTAAAAAGTACTCATCATTTTTATCAAAGGCTTCATAATCGTTGTTTGGAAATGAAAAAGTAAAAAGATCATCCCATAGCGTCTGACACTGCTCTTCATCCCAAGCATACGGGCGCTGATAGTCTGGAATAAGAAAGTCAGCCTTTTTATCGGACAATAGTTCAAAGATGGTTTTCTGATCAACATTTAGTTTTGACATATGGCTCTCTACTTACTTATCGTATAACGCTTGAGTTAAGCGGCCGGCGACCCGCGTAGCGGGTTGACGGTCCGCTTGGACGAATTGTTAGCCGGCAGAACCGGCGAGGATTTGCAATGGACACGATGACAGAAACAGCGCCAAAACGCATTTGGTTGCAGGTGAACCCAGAAGGCGACCCTGACGACCACACCGAGCCGTTTCCTGATCCAGCCGGCGACGAGATTACTTGGGCCGGTGTGCGGGTTGGAGGCCAAGAAGTTGAGTATGTGCGCGCGGATTTGGTGCGCGCGGCGATGCCGACGAACGCCGATGACCCGGAAGACCCGGAAGTTTTTGCGCTGGCCGAAGTGCTTGGCCTGACGGCTAACGCTTGAGCTCAGCCGCCGACAGCCCGCGTAGCGGGATGGCGGTCGGCTGC
>CAZSOU010000101.1:0-9266 GCA_964608595.1 uncultured Rhodanobacteraceae bacterium | reverse complement strand
GGGTCTTGAGTTTCCGGCGCGCCCAGTGCGCCAGCGGCATGCCGAGGATGACGACTGCGGCCAGCAGGATCAGCGTGGCGGTGAGACTGCCGCCAGCCAACGCCAAGCCACCAGCGGCAAACAGGCCAGCGGCTACAGCCAGCAGGTAGATGGTGAGCGTGTGCAGCTCCGAGAGCAATACCAACGCTCCCAGAACGAGGAACACAACGCCCAGCAAAGTCGATGAGTCCATGCGCCTTCCTCCTCAATGGCACACCAGTCTCTTGAAGGGGTACGTTTGTGCAATCCTGCCTGTAAGAAATCGAGTGAGATGGGCAATAAAATTAATTACCCGCCGCCTCTTTACACCGAACTAAACTCATTTTACTCATCCGACTCATTGACAAGTTGTCGCAAAATTTCCATCCAGCGCTGCTGATCACTTTTGTCAGGCATATTTATTCGCCAAACGGGATTGTCTATATCGCGTACTGTTATGAACAAACCTGTAGCTTTTTTATTTGCGTGTGCCGCTCTAATATTCGGCCCCAGGGTAGCTATGCCACCACCATAGATCTCGCCACCCGTCTGAACATTAGTTTCCCATTCACGAACGTCTTTAAATGAATACTCTTTCGAAATAGACCCGTTCTTTAAAACCAATGATTTCCTGTCAGGATAAATGGCAATTGCCGTGCCTTTCCCTACGAAATAATGAGCGGCGCCTCCGAAGTTCGCTTTATTCTTGGCGCCCCTCAGACCCCGGACAACCAACACCAAACCAACAAAAAAGACAAGAATATAAACCGGAAGATGAGTTTGGCTGAAACCCACCATGCCGACAACCACCATGACTGCACCAAGTATCGCTATTTTCATATCACCGCCCCCGCCCCTGAAATTTAATTCCAACGATACGACACCATGTTTGATACCATAAAATTTGCGATGATTGCAAGCCACAAGTCGTCATGCCTATTGAAAACAATAGCTTCCCCAATCTGTCATTCCCGTACAAAATGCCTCGGAATTTCCGAAGACCATTTCGTTTTAACCACACGGTATCGACAAAGGGCGCCTGACGCTCATGGCACAACGCCCCGACTCCGACTGGCGGCATGTAGCCAATCAGTTCGAGCAGGCTATTGTGTTTAAACCAGCCCACACACTCTCGTGTAGCCAGCTCGACACCCTGACGATCCGACCAAGATCGTTGATGGATCACCTCATGCCTTGTAAAGGCCGCTGGCACCCTGCGCCAAAGCATTGTCACGACAATCGCTAGCCGTACCGATGGATGCATCAATATCGACTTCGATCAAGCGTTCGATGTAGCGCAACGAAACGTATTGCACGTCGTGATCCATTTGATGAATCAAGGGTTCATCAAACCACCGTCGGCGATCATGCAAGGCCCGATCCAAGACGTCCCCACGAAGCCGGCTTTGGGTGAACTGAATGCTTTCCAACCCACGACTTGGCGCGCGTAGACGTCAATGAATTACCGAGACGCAGACCATCTCGATTCTCAAGCAAGCCGATGCATGAAGCGGGTTCGGGAAGCTGTGCACCTCCCGCTGCTATTTTGGGCTGGCACTGGCGGTGGATGTCTCTGTCCTGTTCGTTGTTTTGAGGCCGGCTCATGGTTTGCGGTTCAGCCGATAACCCGTTTCACCGCCTCGGCGACGTTGGCGACGGTAAAGCCGAAGTGCTCGAAACATTCGGCGCCCGGTGCGGAGGCGCCGAAGCTGGTCATGCCGATGATTTCGCCGTCCAGGCCGACGTATTTGCGCCAGTAGTCGGCGGTGCCGGCTTCGATGGCGACGCGCGCGCGGCAGTGGCCGGGCAGCACGCCTTCGCGGTATTCCTCGGGCTGCTCGTCGAAGGTTTCGGTGCAGGGCATCGACACCACGCGCACGGCGATGCCGTTGTCCTTGAGGTGGCGCATGGCGTCCATGGCCAGGCCGACTTCGGAGCCGGTGGCGATGAGGATGGCCTGGAACTTGGTGTCGGCCGGGTCGTGCAGGATGTAGCCGCCGCGCTCGATCAGCTTGAGCTGGTCGTCGGTGCGCGGCTGGTGGTCGAGTTTCTGGCGCGAGAACACCAGGCACGACGGGCCGGCCTTGTGTTCGATGGCCCATTTCCATGCCACCGCCGATTCCACCGCGTCGCACGGGCGCCACACGTGGTTTTTGGGGATGTAGCGCAGGCTGGCCAGGTGCTCGATGGGCTGGTGCGTGGGGCCGTCTTCGCCCAGACCGATGGAGTCGTGGGTGTAGACGTGGATGGCATGCGCCGGGATCAGGCAGCTCATGCGCACGGCGTTGCGCGCGTAGTCGGAAAAGGTCAGGAAGGTGGCGTCGTAGGGCACCATGCCACCGTGCAGGGCGATGCCCGAGTTGATGGCGGTCATGCCGAATTCGCGCACGCCGTAATGGATGTAGTTGGCGCCGGGCCCACCGTCGGTGATGTTGTGCGAGCCGTCCCAGATGGTGAGGTTGGAGCCGGCCAGATCCGCCGAGCCGCCGATCAATTCGGGCAGGCTCGGGCCGTAGGCGTTGAGCGCCATTTGCGAGGCTTTGCGCGAAGCGACTTCGGGGCCTTCTTCCTGCGTGCTGGCGATGTAGGCGTTGGTGACGTCGGCCCAGTCGTCGGGCAGTTTGCCGGCGATGCGGCGCTTCAGTTCGGCGGCCAGGTCCGGGTGTGCCTCGGTGTATTTTGCCAGCAGCGCGTTCCATTCGGCTTCGCGCTTCTTGCCGGCTTCGCGGGCGTCGTAGGCGGCGTAGTATTCGTCGGGAATCTCGAACGCCGGGTGGCGCCAGTTGAGCATGTCGCGTGCGGCCGCGATTTCGTCGGCGCCGAGAGCGGAGCCGTGGACCTTGGCGGTGTCTTCCTTGTGCGGCGCGCCGAAGCCGATGATGGTCTTGCAGATGATCAGCGTGGGCTTTTCGGTTTCGGCGACGGCTTCTTCGATGGCCTTCTTTACGGCCTTGGCATCGTGCCCGTCGACGTCGCGGATGACGTGCCAGTGGCTGGCCTCGAAGCGCTTGGCGGTGTCGTCGGTGAACCAGCCGGGCACTTTGCCGTCGATGGAAATGGTGTTGTCGTCGTAGATCATTTTCAGCTTGCCGAGCTTCCAGGTGCCGGCGAGGGAAATGGCCTCCTGCGAAATGCCTTCCATCAGGCAGCCGTCGCCGCAGAATACCCAGGTCAGGTGATCGACGATGCGGTAGTCGGGTTTGTTGAAACGTTCGGCGAGCACTTTTTCGGCCAGCGCGAAACCGACGCCGTTGGCGATGCCCTGCCCCAACGGCCCGGTGGTGGTTTCGACCCCGGGGGTGTCGGCGGCCTCGGGATGACCCGGGGTGCGCGAGTGCCACTGCCGGAAGTGCTTGATGTCGTCCATGGTGAGGTCGTAGCCGGTCAGGTGCAGCAGGGCGTACTGCAGCATCGAGCCGTGTCCGTTGGAGAGCAGGAAGCGATCGCGGTTGAACCAGTCGGGATTGGCCGGGTTGTGGCTGTAGAAATCGTTCCACAGCACCTCGGCGATGTCGGCCATGCCCATGGGCATGCCGGGGTGGCCGGAATTGGCCTTTTCGACTGCATCCATGGAAAGAGCGCGGATGGCGTTGGCGAGTTCTCGACGGCTGGGCATGGGCTGACTCCGAGGCAATGAGGCGCGAAAGGCCTATTGTCGCGCATCCTCCCGATTCTGTCGCCCGGAGGCGGGGAAACAACGCGCGGGTTCACGCAAGTTAACAACTACTTAATACTGCACCCGACGATACTGGAATTATTCCCGCGGCAACCCATCTAAGTCTCCGGAGCCAACCAGAAGATGTTGGCCCGTTGCAGTTCTTCATGGTCAATCCCCAGACCATGCATAACAACTCACAAGGAGATTTCTCCGTCATGAACAAGAAAATCATTGCTGCTCTCGCCATCACTGCCGCCGCGGGCCTGGTGTCCGCTCCCGCCGCCTTCGCCCAGACTGCGCCGCCGCATCACGACGGCTGGTTCGTCAACGGCCAGGTCGGCAGCGCCCACATGGATCACAACGAATACGACGGCCATGACACGGGTTATCAGTTGACCGGCGGTTACCGCTGGGAGCTGGGCCCGTCGGCCCTGCTGGGTGTCGAGGCCGGTTACAATGACCTGGGCAACATCGATGCCAACAAGGCGTTCCACAGCGGCAAGGTGTACGACACCTCGCGCTCGCAGTTGCGCGGCTGGATGGTCGGCGCCAACGGCCACTTCAACATCACCCCCAACTGGTACATCGGCGCGCGCGCCGGCCTGTACAGCTGGAAGGGCCACGGCGTGACCCACAACGATACCCCGGTATTCAAGACCAGCCTGGACAAGACCGACTGGTACACGGGTGTGGGCTTCGGCTACGACTTTGCCAACAACTTCAGCCTGGGCCTGAACTACGACTACTACCACGCCAAGAAGGATCACGTGGACCTGAGCACGGACATGATCTCGGTGGGCGGCGAATACCGCTTCTGATCCTGCTTCCACAACCAGGAAAAGAAAACGGGCGCCTTCGGGCGCCCGTTTTTTTGGGCGTTTCAGGGTTCTGTGACGTCGGGCCCGAGCCGGACGTTTCCAGCGTGTTTCATTATGTGATTTTTTTGTTAACATGCACGCCCGCCGTCTGATGCGGCGGACTTTCGGGAATCCGGAAGGGAATGCTTATCACAAGGGAAAAGATCATGAACAAGACAGTTGTCGCCCTCGCCCTCACAGCGGCGTTCGGTTTGAGCGCGTCGGCCGCGCAGGCCAAGGACCTGACCGGTTGGTTCGTCAACGGCGGTGTCGGTACCGCGCATTACCACGCCACCTACAACGACTACGACCTGGGCAGCGACTCCGATACCAGCGCGCAGATCAACGCGGGCTGGCGCTCGCAGTTCATTGGCGTGGAGGCCGGTTACGTCGACCTGGGCAGCATCAGCGGCAGCAACGCGTTCGGCGAAAGTGCCAAATTGTCCGGTGACGGCTGGACGCTGGGCCTGAACGGCCACTTCAACCCCACCAGGATGTGGTACATCTCGGCACGTGGCGGCCTGTTCATGTGGAAGCTGCACGCCAAGGCGTCGCTCGGCAACGGGCTGGGCGGATTCGACCATTACTCGGCCAGCCGGCAGTCCACTGATTGGTACGCCGGTGTCGGCACGGGTGTGGATTTCAATCGTCACATGAGTCTGGGTGTCAATTTCGACTACTACCAGATCGACAAGGACGATCTGGCCATCGACAACAAGGTGTATTCGGTCAACTTCGAATATCGTTTTTGATTGCGGTCGACCTCGACGCACCTGATCCGCCCCGTACCTCAGTCGAATATTCTCCGTTCACCGGCAGTGCCCGCGCTCAGGACGAACGGAATTTCCTTGCCGAGGAAAAGGGCGAAACAGGTCGACACAAAAAAACGGGCGCCTTCGGGCGCCCGTTTTTTTCGTGCCTTGTTGTCGGCGCGGTCGGGTCCGGGCCCGACGTGGCGCTTGTCAGGCGGCGTCTTCCCATTGACCCAGTGCGGCCTGACCGTTGTCGCGCGCGCGGGCGGCGACGGTTTTCTGGGCTTCGGCGTAATTGCCTTTCATGTCTTCGGCCCACAGCTTCAGACCGGCCTGCTGCATGGCGCGGCCGTAGGAGAACGACAGCGGCCACGGGTGCGGGCCGAGCTTGTTCATGGCATTCAGGTGCGCGGTGGCATCGTGATCGGACTGGCCGCCGGACAGGAACACCACGCCCGGCAACGTCGCCGGCACGGTGGATTTGAGGCAGCGGATGGTCGCCTCGGCCACGGTGTCGATGTCGGCCTGCTCGCGGCAGTCCTTGCCGGACACCACCATGGACGCCTTGAGAATGGTGCCTTCGAGCAGCACGTTCTGCTCGTACAGCGCGCCGAACAGGCTGCGCAGGGTGGCTTCGGTGACCTCGTAGCACACGTCGATGTCATGGTCGCCGTCCATCAGCACTTCGGGCTCGACCATCGGCACCAGGCCGGCTTCCTGGCACAGCGCGGCGTAGCGGGCCAGCGCGTGGCAGTTGGCTTCCACGCAGGTGGAGCTGGGGGTGTCTTCGCCGATGGTGATCACGGCGCGCCATTTGGCGAACTGCGCGCCCAGTTTGACGTATTCGGCCAGGCGTTCGCGCAGGCCATCCAGACCTTCGGTGACCAACTCGCCGGGAAAGCCGGCCAGCGGCTTGGCGCCCTTGTCGACCTTGATGCCCGGAATGACGCCGGCGTCACGCATGATCCGGGTGAACGGCACGCCGTCGGCCGTGGACTGGCGGATGGTCTCGTCGTACAGGATGGCGCCGGAAATGTGCTCGCCCAGGTCGGGTGTGGTCAACAGCATTTCGCGGTAGGCGCGGCGATGCTCTTCGGTGCTTTCCACACCGACGGCGCCAAAGCGCTTGGTGATGGTGCCGGTCGATTCATCGATGGCGATGATGCCCTTGCCCGGGGCGACCATGGCCTGGGCAACGCTTTCCAGATCTTCAATACTCATGACGACTCCGTCGGTACGTCGACAAAATGGCGCCGCGTGCTTACGCGGCGGCGGGTTGCGCATTATAGCCACATTGGCGTTGCGGGGCCGTAAGCCCGCCGCAACACCGCGCACGACTCGGCCAGCGCGCGATTCTGCGGCACGCTGTCGAGCTGATGCGCCAGGCGGGCGCGCGGCGGTCTGAAGACGGGATGTGCCGGATCAGTTGCCGTAGCCGGGCAACTGGCATGCCTTCAGCATTTTCTGCATGGTGGCGGTATCGCCTTCGGGCACGTTGAACGGCACGATGAAATAGGTCGCCACCGGCCGCCCCGCCTTGTTGTCTTTGCCCGGCGCATATTGCAGACCCTGCACGAGGCTGGAGGCGGTGACCTGGAAATCGCTGGTCGAGGGCACGACTTTCTGCACTTTGACGTTGCGCGTCTTGCCGTCGGCGCCGATGGTGTAACTGACGGCGGCGCAGCCGATCGCGTCCAGGCCGTTGCCGCTGTTGGGCGCCTGGGCATCCACGTAGGTATTGGTGCGCACCCAGTAGTTCGACAAGTGGTCGGGCGATACCTTGTGCGCGTGATGCTGGGCCATGGCCGGCACGGCGGCCAGCAACAGGGCCGCGCCGAGGGCGAGCGTGGTCTGGCGGTACATGGCGTTTTCTCCGAAAATCTGCAGGCCCAGTGTAACGCGCCGGATGGCGCCGGGGATGACCGCCGACATGAACGGCGGCCCCGATCAGGTTTGTGCGGAAATCGCGCCGCGATCGCGAATCTGCGATTCCACGCAGGCGATCGCGCTCATGTTGACCATGCGTCGCACGGTCGCCTGCGGGGTGAGAATGTGCGCCGGGCAGGCCGGCCCCATCAGGATCGGACCGATGGATACGCCGTCGGCCAGCATGCGCGTCATGTTGTAGGCGATGTTGGCCGCGTCCATGTTGGGAAACACGAACACGTTGGCCTTGCCGTTCATGTGCGAATGCGGGAAGTGGCGTTCCAGCAGCTCGGGGTCGAGCGCCATGTCGGCCTGCATTTCGCCTTCCACTTCCAGTTTCGGCGCGCGCTCCAGGATGAGCTGCAGTGCACGGCGCATCTTGCGCGCGCCCGGCGCGTCGCTGCTGCCGAAATTGGACTGCGATACCAGCGCCACGCGCGGATGCACGCCAAACAGTTTCAGACGGATGACGGCCTGCAGCGTGGCTTCGGCGATCTGCTCGGCGGTGGGATCGTCCTGGACGTGGGTGTCGACGAAGAAAAACAAGCCCTTGCCGGTCGCCACCGCGGTCATCGACGAAGGCGCCTGCACGCCCGTGTCCATGCCGATGACGTTGCGTATGTACTTGAGTTTCTTGTGGAACTGGCCGACCAGACCGCAAATCATGCCGTCGGCTTCACCGCGCGCCACCATGACGGCGGCGATGGCGGTGGAACGCGAACGCATCACCGCTTTGGCCATGGTCGGATTGACGCCGCGGCGTTCCATCACGCTGAAGTAGTACTGCCAGTATTCCTCGAAACGCGGATCGGACAGGATGTTGACCAGCTCGAAATCGCGGCCCTCCTGCAAACGCAGGCTGGCGCGCTCGATGCGGTCGGTGATGACCTCGGGACGACCGATGAGAATCGGCTTGGCCAGGCCTTCGTCGACCACCACCTGCACCGCGCGCAGGGTGGTTTCCTCCTCGCCTTCGGCGTAGACCACACGGCGCGGATCGGCCTTGGCGCGCTCGTACACCGGTTTCATCACCAGTCCGGTGCGGAACACGAAGGCGGTCAGTTTGTCGTGGTAGGCGGTGAAATCCTCGATCGGACGCGTGGCCACGCCCGAGTCCATGGCGGCCTTGGCGACCGCCGGCGGCAGCTGCACCACCAGACGCGGATCGAACGGCTGCGGAATGAGGTATTCCGGACCGAAGCTCGGCGGCTTGCGGCCGTAAGCGCGCGCGGAAACATCCGATGCCTCGCGCCGCGCCAGGTCGGCGATGGCATGCACGCAGGCAACCTTCATCTCCTCGTTGATGCCGGTGGCGCCGACATCCAGCGCGCCGCGGAAAATGTACGGAAAGCACAGCGCGTTGTTGACCTGATTGGGGTAGTCCGAACGGCCGGTGGCGATAATGCAGTCTTCGCGCGCGGCCTTGGCGTCTTCGGGGGAAATTTCCGGACTGGGATTGGCCAGCGCCAGGATGATGGGCGTATCGGCCATGGTCTTGACCATGTCGCCGGTGAGCACGCCGCCGGCGGAAAGGCCGAGGAAGATGTCCGCGCCCTTGACGATGTCGGCCACCGTCTTGCAATCGGTGTCGCGCGCGTAACGCTGCTTGTTGGGGTCGAGACGGATGCGGTCGGTGCTGATCACGCCGTCGACGTCGGCGGCGAGGATGTTCTCGGGATCGAGGCCCAACGCCACCAGCATGTCCACGCACGAAATGCCCGCCGCGCCCATGCCGACGGTGGCCAGTTTCACGTCCTCGATTTTCTTGCCGGCCACTTCCAGCGCGTTGACCACGGCCGCGCCGACGATGATGGCGGTGCCGTGCTGGTCGTCGTGGAACACCGGGATGCCCATGCGTTCGCGCAGCTTCTTCTCGATGATGAAGCACTCGGGCGCCTTGATGTCTTCCAGGTTGATGCCGCCGAAGGTCGGTTCCAGCGAGGCGATGATGTCGACCAGCTTGTCCGGGTCGGTCTCGTCGATCTCGATGTCGAACACGTCGATGCCGGCGAATTTCTGGAACAGGATGCCCTTGCCTTCCATCACCGGCTTGCC
>CAZSOU010000100.1:0-9340 GCA_964608595.1 uncultured Rhodanobacteraceae bacterium | reverse complement strand
CGATGAACCGAACGGCAAGGTGCTTACCAAGGGTGCCCCGCAGCCGCCCGGCCTGGACAAGAACAACGCGACATTCATTGGGGTGGTGTGATGGCTGATCCATGCGACATTGTTGAATCCGCAGCGGCAGCCACGGCCACCCTGCCCCGCAGCGTGCTGACGCCAGTTATGCCGCTGGAATCGGCTGGCACGTTGGTTGACGAGGCCATATCGGGCCTTGCCGTGTTGTTCACCAGCGCGGCCGAAGCGACAACAAGCGTCATCGACAGCCGCGGCGCATTGCTCACCAGCGAAGCCACGGCCAAGGGTTCGATACCGAAACAGACCGCGCATGCTGCTTCTCTGGTGGTGGATCGAGCCATTGCTCGCTCCATCGTGTTCAGTTCGCACGCGGACATGGTTACGGACGCCGGCATCCTGACCGATGCTGTCATTCAGCAGGCCATGGCCGACCTTGCGCGCGCCTCCGCCACGGTCTCCGGCACCGCCACCGGTACCGTGAATGCGGCGGACCTGGCCGAAGCGGCCGCGGTGGGCGCCGGCATGCTCCTGCAACTGGTCTACGAAAACCTGCTTGAGACCAACGGCGTCGCCAGTGGCGTGGCTGTGGGGTTCATGGATGCCGTGGACCTTGCCAGCGCCAGCGGTACGCTCACTGATTCGGCGACTGGCGTGGCCGACGTGATCGAGTTGGCCGGCGTGACCGGCACTCTCACCGTGCGCCTGACCGACCAACTGGACGCCTTGCAGCTCGTGCAGGACGAGGCGTGGGCCATGGCCGCGGTACTTGGCGAGGCCAACGGCATGACCTGGTGGACGGCCGCCACGGACACGCTTGGCATGAGCCGGTACCGCATGCCGGCATTCCGCGCCATTGCGCCGGTGGCTGGCGAGCTGATGGCCGTCGGCGAGACCGGCGCCTACGCGCGCGCCGGCGCGGACGACGACGGCGCCCCCATCGACGCCTACGTGCGCACCGGCCTGCATGACTTCGGCAGCGAGTTCTTGAAGCGCGTGGATCACCTGTATGTCGGCTACGTCAGCGGCGGAAGCATGCAGGTGGACGTGGGCGAGACCAGCGCCGGCGACGAGAGCACCTACAGCTACACGATGCCGCCGCGCGCCGCCACGGCGCCTACCCACGGCCGCATCCGGCTTGGCCGCGGCCTGCGCAGCCTCTACTACCGACTCACCTTGCGCAATACCGATGGTGAGCCAATCCGCATCACACGGGCCGGCGTGGACGTGAACAACACCGGGAGGAAAGTCTGATGGCAGAGATGCAGGCTTCATTTCAGGATGACGTAGCGCCGCCATGGGTTTACCAGCAACCCGCGCAAATCGTGATCGAGCAGATCAACAAAATGAGCGATCGGGCTACCGACTCGCTGGCCAACGCCATGTCCATCATGGACAAGCTGTCCGGCCTGTCGCTGGGGGACGAGAACACGGCGCCGCCGGAAGTGAGCTTCCCCGATGTGCCGGGATCGACGATCGCGCGCCCGGACAAGCCGAGCGTGCTGGCGCTGGGCAATGTGGATGCGTTCAACACGCCCGAGTTCACCGAGTTCCAGAACCTGTACACGCAGCTTGATGCGGTGGCCGACGGCCTGCCGGAGGCTGGCGACTTCACGCCGAGCGTGGACGGCATCGTGATTCCGGCGCCGCCCAAGCCGATCACGACCGGCAACCTGCCGCAGCGCCCCACCCTCACAGACCCAACCATCCCGGCGGCACCGGAGTTCACCATCCCGACGATGGATTCGATGCTGGAAATCCATCTTCCGACCTTCACGATGCCGCAGTTTCCGACCTTCGAGGACGTGAACGTGGTGTTCGACGGGAAGGAGCCGAACCCGGTCATCAACTGGACGGAACCCAAGTACGAGTCCGTGATGCTTGGCGAGTTGACGGCGCGCATCCGCGAGTGCCTGGCTGGCGGCACCGGCATGACACCGGAAGTGGAGACCGCCCTGTTTGATCGCGCGCGCGCACGCGAGGACGTGACCGCGCTCAAACGCACCCAGGAGGCGTTCGACACGTGGGCCGGCAAGGGATTCACGATGCCGCCGGGCATGCTGGTCGAGCAGGTCAACACCGTGCAGCAGGAAAACCAGCTCGCCGCGAACGAACAGGCGCGCGACGTGCTGGCCAAGTCCGCCGAATGGGAGCAGGAAAACCTGCGCCAGGCCGTGCAGCAGGGGATTGCGCTGGAAGGCCAGCTCATGAACCAGTTTGAGAACACGGCCAAGCGCGCCTTCGAGGCGCAGCGCATCCGGGTGGAATCGGAAATCGCCCTGTTCAACGCGCACGTGTCCCTGTTCAACGCCAAGCAGGCCGCCCGGCAGATGCTGGTGGAGGTATTCAAGGCCCGCATGCAGGAAGTGCAGATGCGCCTGGACGCCTACAAGGCGCAGATCGAGGGCGAGCAGGCCAAGGCCCAAGTCAACGAGGCGGCCGTGCGCGCCTACACCGCCCGCATCGAGGCCCTGAAAGGCATCGTGGACATTTTCCAGGCCCGGATTCAGGCGGCCAAGGTCCAGAGCGACATGGAGGCCAACAAGGTCCAGATGTACAAGACCGACGTGGAGGCGTATTCCGCCACCATCGACGCCGACAAAAAGCGGTTCGACGCCTACGAGGCCCAGGTACGGGGCGAGGCGGCCAAGGCCAGCATTGTGGAGGCCGAGGCGCGCGCGTTCGCCGCCACCGTGCAGGCTCAAAGCAGCAACGGAAACGTGAAGATCGCCGCAATTCGTGGCAAGATCGATGCTGTTGGCGCCGCTGTCGGGAAGTTCAGTGCACTTACCGACGCGGAACGCGACAAGATAAGCGCCCAGGCCACGGCTATCCAAGCCAAGGCGCAGGCGTTTTCCGCCGATGCAAGCCGGTACACCGCCGAATTGGCGGCCAACACGGAAGAAACCCGGCTTGCCGTCACCGTCGCCGAGGGCCGCTTGCGCAACCAGCTTGCCTACTACGAAACCCGCGTTCGCGAGTACGACCAGGCCATGAACCGCCTGATCGAGCGCGGCCGGGTCATCGTGTCCGGCTTGGCCGCGGCCGGAAACATGGCCGCCCAGCTATCCAGCGGCGCCATGAGCGCCATGCACGTACAGGCCAGCCTGTCCGGCAGCGGCAACGCATCCACGAGTTGGGGGAATAGCTACAGCACGAGCTACAACCACAACTTCGAGGACGAAAGCACGTCCACGTACTAAGGGGAACACCATGGCAACGCCCGAAGAAATCCAGAAGCAGTCAGCCAACCGGCCCAAGGTGACGCCGGTCGGCGACGTGAAGGCTGCTACCGCGCGAGCTGCCACGAGTCAGGCCGGTATCACTCCGTCACAGCCGGCGGCGCTCAAGGCGCCGTCCGACTTCGTGGGAGATGCAGCCGGGAACGTGCAACGCAACACGCCGTCCGCGCACTGGACCAGCCAGCCGGGCGCCAGTGGCGAGCCGCTGAGCCGCAGCGCGGCCAAGATGACCCAGGCGCCAGACTGGCAGACGACGGCCGGCGCGCAGGCGCCCGAGGGAACGACGGACTTTCGGCCGGCCAAGCCGCCCGCCCCGAGTTCTGGAAAGATCGAGCTGGAGAGCGCTGGCCAGGCATCGCGCCGGCGTGTCGGCGAGATTGGCGCCAAGCGTGCCGCGGCATCGAGTCGAGCGCAGATGCTATCCGATGCACCGGAGCTGACGACGACACCGCCGACCCGGCCAGCAGCCGCGCCTGCTGCACAAGCACGGCCGGCAGCCGCTCCGGCCGCGGCGCCGGCGGAAGCGCCAGCATCCGCCAAGCCCGCACCGAAAGCCGCACGCACGGCATCGCCAAAGCCCTCACTTGGGGAGGCTCCAAACTCGCCGCATCGCTCCTTGCGCATGACAGAGCCAAAGGCCGGCTCGTTCGGATCGCGCGTAAAGGGAGTCGCCAACGCTGTCGAGAACGCCCCGGCCAAGGGATTTGTCGGGAAGTCGGCACGCGCACTTACGCGCACGCTTGGAGGCGCTGGCCGCCTGGTCGGAGCGGCGTATGGAATCAATCAGGTTCATTCGGCCATTCAAGACATGCAGGACGAAGGCGCCAACGCGGCCAACGTTGGTGATGCCGCCGCCGGAACCGCCGGCGTAGCGCTTGCGAGCAACAAGGCGCGACGGGCGCTGGCAAGCGGCGCCGCAAAGCTACTCGGCGAACGGATTGGCGCTCGCGCAGTGCCCGTTCTCGGAGCGGCCGTTACCGGCTGGGACATTGGTCGCGCCATCGCGCCGACAGTGAATCGCCTGGCGGATGAAGGATCGGGAGTGCAGGACACCATTGGCGGCACGGTCAACCATATCGTGCGGGCTACGGGCAACCTGTTCGGACAGGATTGGGGTGTGGATGAAGCCCACGAGGACATGCTCAACCGCGTAAACAGTCGCGCCTATCAGAACGAAATGGCCGGCCGTGAGCCGCAGGACAACGGAGCCACGGGTTCCGCGGCGACTATGGCAGCGCCAGCAGCCGGAAGTGCGACGCAGGACAACGGAGCCACGGGTTCCGCGGCGACTATGGCAGCGCCAGCAGCCGGAAGTGCGACGCAGACCATGACGCCGGAGCAGGCCATGGCCAGTAATGCGCCGGGCACCGCCGTCATCAACGGCCGCGTCATTTCGCCCGAGGAAATCAAGCGGCTTGCCAACCGCAACGTAGTGTCGTCCGAAGCATTCACGAACCCGAGCGTGGGCGACCTGTACAGCCAGACGCACGACGGCGCCACACCGACCACGGACCAAGCCATTGCGTTCCGCCAGGACTTGAGCCAATCGCCGGCGGCGCAGCGCATGTTCGGCACCGACGCACAAGGCGACCCCATTGGCCTGCATGGAGGCATCGGTGCGCCGCAGGACCAGCGCCAGCAAGTCATCAGCGGACTCATGGGGAAAATCAACGACGCCCTGCGCAGCGGCAAGCGTCGCACGGCGAAGGTGCTGGTGCAGCAGCTTGCGGCTTTCGATCGCGCCAGCCAGGGCGACATGGACGCGAGCTTGCGTCGTGATGCACTGAACAAACCCCCACAGGCCACGCCACAAACCGCGGCACAGCAGCTTCTGGACGTGTCGCGCGCCGGCGAGGCGCAGAGCCGGGCACAGGTGGCGCAAATGACGCTTGAGCAAGCGAAAGCCGCGCAGGCTATCCAAGCGAAGCTGCAAACGGAGACCGACCCAGCCAAGCGCCACGCGCTACTGCAAAACCTGTCGGCACTCACCGGAAAAGGTGGTAGCGCAGACAAGGTTCAAATGGCAGACTTCACGGTTGGTGACGGGATAAATGCAAGGAAGATTCCCGTCCCATTCGTCAATGGAAAGCCGGTCATTTCGCCGGAATACGTGGAAACAATTGAGGCTCTACAGCGCCTATCGGACGGCCAGTCGCAGGCGCAATAAAGGGGTTTTATCATGGCAAATAATCCGAACCTTGACCGGCTGGTCAAGGTACTTTCCCAGCCTGCGCAGCAACCGAAGAAACCAGAGGGTGTCGAGGTTTCGGATTATGCCAAGGAGCTTGCCAGCGGCGCGATACAGGGCGTTGGATATGGCATTCGTGGCGTTGGCGACATCATCAACTCGCCACGGTACGCATACGGCAATCGAGGCAGCCGTGACCTCCTGATTGATGCGACACCGCTCAAGAAAGCCGGCATGTGGATCGCCGGGAAAGGCGACGATGTTGCGCAATCCGTAAGCCCTTCTGCACAGAAAGCCATTGCCGGCAGCCAGCCGGAGGGCGAATTGCTGCACCCGTCCACATGGAACCTTGGCAAAGACCCCAGCGTGAGTGGTTATGCGTTGCAGGCCGCGAACTTGCTTGGCCAAGTTGCCCCTGTCGTTGCGACAGGTGCCGTCACGCGCGGCAGGGTCATCCCGTCGGCCGCCGTAGCCGCCTCGCTTGGTGGTGGCGCCGCCGGCGCGCAAGAAGAACAGCGCATCGAGCAGATGCCGCAGGCCGAGCTGGACAAGCTACAAGGCTATCGAGACCTCATTGCCGGCGGCATGAACCCAGCCGATGCGCGCAAGGCGCTGGCGGAGCGCACCGGCTCGCGCGCGGCCCTCACCACGGCGCCCATTTCGGCGCTGTCCGCCTTCACCGAGGCGCTTCCTGTCGCCGGCGTGGGCCAGAAAACACTGTCGAAGCTGGTGGGCAAGTCGCGCCTTACGCGCGCCGGCGCCGGTGCACTCCTGGATGCGGGCGCCGAGGGCGTGCAGGAAGCAGCCGAACAGGTGGCGCAGACCGCTGGAGCGAACACAGCAACCGGCGAGAATCGTTCGCTCGGGACGGACACGTTCCAGAACGCCGTATTGGGCGCCCTGGGCGGCACCGTGCCGGGCGCCATTGGTGGCCTTGCCCACGGTGTCGAGGGCGAAGAAGTCGCGGCGCCAGAGGCGGAAACCGCCGCCGCCCCACAGGCCGTGCAGGCCCAGGCTGAAGCCGGTGCGCCAGAGGCGGTCGAGCAGGCTACGCCAACCGTGGTTGGTGAGCAGCCGGCGTTCACGCCATCCGTCACCGACGCCGGCACTGTCGAGGTGGCCCCAGGCGTTGAAGTGGACGAACACGATGGCGCGCTGCAAAAGGCGCTCGTGGAAGGCGCCGCCGAAGGATCGCTGGACCAGCCGGCGACCGCGCAGCTTTCGGATGGGTCCACGATGGACGCCGAGACCGGCGAGCTGTTGACGCCGCCGCCCGAAGCCCCTGGCCCATCGGAGACCGGGGCGCCGGCGCCGCAACCCCAGGCCCCGTCAGGTAGCGGGACGAACGTGCCGTTCATGATTACCGCGGCTCAGCGCCGCGAGCTGACCGCGCGCGGCTACGACCGCCGCAGCATCGCGCAGATGACGCCAGACGAAGCGCAGGCGATCCTGGCGCAGCCGGCACCTGCCGCGCCCGAGGCCCCCACCGCGGCGACGCCGGCCGATCTGGACGCGGCTGTTGCGCAGCACTACGCGCAGCACGGCGTCATCGATGCCAAGGCCACCGGCATGCTGGCCCGTCGGCTTGGCGTGTCACGGCAGGACGTGACCGATGCCAAGCGTCGTGTGGCCGGCTCTGCCCGCACCACCTCCACCGAACCCACCGCCAGCGCCGAGCCGCAGGTTCAGTCGAACCTTGACCTGACGCCCACACCGGAGACCGGCAATGCCGAAGAACCGACGCAAACCGCACGCCCCGAAGCGACGCAAATCACCCCCGAAGAAAGCGGCACTCCCGAAGGGAACGAGCCGCCAGAGCTTGCTGGCGGGACCGATACCGGCAATGCCCCTGTCGCCAACGTCGAAGCTGGGGAACGGGGTGAACGGGAAAACGGCGCCGATACCGGGCATGCCCCTGTCGCCGATAGCCAAGCTGGGACCGGGAACGCTGCCGCCGTCAGCGGGAGCGTCAGCACAGGCGCTGATGAACATGGAGCCGTTCCCGCCGAAGAAGCGGAGGTAAAGGCGACCCGTAGCAGCAACGCCGCGGGAACCGGCCCGTCGCCGTTCGTGCAGAACCTGATGGACTTGGGTGGCATCACCCGCGACCAGGCCGAAACCGCCTACACGGAGCTGAAAAAGGCTGGCGCGATCACGCGCAAGGCCGGCCAGCCGGAAAGCGTGAAGCATGGCGCGTTCTTGGATCGTGACGTGATCCGTCGTGCCGCCGGCATCGAGGACGAGGCGGCCTCCGCCCCCGCCCCAGCGCCCGAGGCTGCGCCGTCCACCGAGACGAAAGCCAAGGCCGCGCCGGTCAAGTGGTTCGGCTCACGCGAGAAGGCTGAGGGTCACATCGCCAAGAAGAAGCTCGCCGGCACGCACGAAGTGGTGCAAAACGGCCGGCGCTTCGAGGTGCGCCCGAAGGCGGGAGCCGACGGCGCTGAAACAGGCCAAGCAAAGGCGGCCAATCTGAAGGTGGTCGACAACAGTGATGCCAACCCAGGCGAGCATATCGTTCGCGATGAATCGCGCACCCTTGCCCGCTTCCGCCTGAGCAAGAGCGGGGACAAAGCCTTGGGCGTCAAGCATTTCAGCGCGTCGCGAGCGGTCCGGGACTCGACCGACAAGGCGATCGCGCGGTTCGTGGCCGAGCGCAAGGGCGAAACAGGCACGGATGCGCCGGCACCCCAGGCCGAGGCGAAAGCGCAGCCGACGATTACCGAGCAGATCAAGCGTGCGAAGAAACGGCTTCTACAAGCGCGCCGCCAAGGTACGGATACGGCGCCTATTGAGGCCGAGATCAGCCGGCTCCGATCGCGCGCGTTCGACGATGAGGCGCCTGCCGCCGATCGAAATGACAAGGCGCCGACGCCGGCCGACGGCATCGAGCGCGGCGCCATCGGCGGCAAGTACAAGTCGGGCCAGAAGCTCAAGACTTCATCGGGCCGCACCACCACCCCGTTCCCGCTTGTGAGTACCGGCACCGACCGAAAGACCAATGCGACCATCAAGCGCGTCCACAAGTGGCTGATGCAGAACGCCCTGGACGAGGCGCGCGCGCGCGGCGACGACTTCAACGCCCGCCAGTTCGAGGCCAACCTTGAGAAGCCGTCGCAGGCTGACCGGGACTCGGCCGAGGAGTATCTGTTCGGCGAGCAACCGAATGTTGTCCCGCGCATCACGAGGCCGTTGACGGACGACAACACAGAAAGCCGAAGCGCCACCGCGCCGGAGCACGAGGCGACGGGCGTTGACGACCGCGAGCTTGGCGAAATCGTCCAGGAGTTCAACGAAGCGCGAGAGAAGGACCAGAAGGACGATCAGGAGCATCACCTGTTTGACTCGCCGGACAAGGGCGAAATTACCCGCCTTGCTCAAAAGACGCGCGTGTACGTGAAAGATCACGGATGGCTGACACCAGCGGAGGCGAAGGAAAAGATTGCCGAGTGGCGCGAGCACGCCGAAAACCAATACGACGATCCGGCCATCCGAAGCGCCAACCAGAAAAAGATCGTGCTTTCGCTGTTTGACCTTTCAGGCGAGTGGTCCAAGCCGTGGGAAGAAGCCGGGTATCAGGTTTTCCGCTTCGATATTCAAGACGAGAGCACTTACACCGACCCCGAAACGGGAGAGGAAAAGAAGGTCGGCGACGTTCACAACATGAGTGTCGAGTTTTTCTCCGACCTCTTTGGCAGCTTCGACGGTCTGGACGTTCATGCCATCCTGGCCGCCTGTCCTTGTACCGACTTCGCTGTGTCGGGCGCGCTGCATTTTGCCGCCAAGGATGCGGACGGTCGGACAGTGGCAACCGTCAAACTTGTTCACAAGACTCTGGCCGCCATCGAATACTTCAGTCCAGCAGTGTGGGCCATCGAGAATCAAGTTGGCCGCA